>JAQCER010000185.1 GCA_027618625.1 Verrucomicrobiota bacterium | reverse complement strand
AACTTTGTCGACAACAATTACAACGGTGAGACTCAGATTCGGGCCGCACTCGGGGCAAAGCAGAAATTTACCGAAGACATTACGGGTGACACCTTTCGCAAGAAGTGCGAGCAGCGCCTCTTCACTCAGCAGGTGATGCCCTTTTCTGAAGTAAAAAAGCGCGCCGCGATGAACCCGAAGTGGCAGTGGCACCACCCTTCCGCTCTCGATAATCTCAAGTCGCGCATGATTCTGGAAGACCAGTGGCGCGAGGAGGGCGGATACATCGACAAGGGGCCGTTCGCTGCCCCTAGCACCCGCGTGCGCGTGCAAGTTCTCAAGCAGGATGAGGAGACCGGCGTCGCAACCTTACGCCTCACCCCAGAGCACGCCGATACCGTCCACTACGAGATCGGCGACAGCTCTCCGACTACCGCCAGCGCCAAGATCGACGACCTGCTCAATTTCAAAACCTCCGAGCTGCGCCTGTCGTTCCTTGCTGTCGACTCGAAAGGACTGCATGAAACCGGCGAGCCGACTTTTTGGAAAAATCGCATTGGTCTCAAATATCGCACTTACCAGCAGGGTGACGATCGCATGTGCGAGTTGCAGAGTGCGCCTGCGGTTCCCATCCACTACACAACAGATGGTTCCGATCCGCGAAACGGCGGCGGCATCTATGACGGTCCGTTTCCAGTTCCCGAGGGCACCGTCTGTGTGCTCGCAGTGGCGCAGAAGGACGGCGTCGCTTCTGAGCCCGTTCGCATCGATATCGATTGGTCGAAAAAGGAAGGTGTATCCGTCGATCCAGCGAAGCCTGCCACCTGGTCGCGCTCCCATGACTTTTCCACTACCAAGGAATCCTACGAATTTCTCGCACGCATGAAGAAGTTCTCCGCCACCGCTCCGGGATGCAGGGTGACGGTCGGTGACGTCCGTTGGATCGACGTCACCTCCGACGGCAAGGTCGAACTCAGCCACTCCCAAATCGAGTCGATTCTTGACTGCATTCGAGGTATCGTGAGCGAAGGTCAGGTGGCCTTGAGTGCTCCTCGGCTCCATTTCCCGTCCGGTCAGAGACTCCTCGACTGGGTGGCAGATGCTCACACCGAGCTGAAGCCGGGCGAAGTTGAACAATTCCTGAGCAAGGAGGGCTCCGATGCCGAAAGCTAAAACATCATCCACTTCGTCTGCCGCGAAATCCTCAGTCTACAAGACCAATCCAGCCAAAAAGAAAGCACCGGCGGTCGATTCGAAAGGCTTCGGCTTCGTTCCGACCCAGAGCGAGCACCATTTCACCGTGACCATGCCCAAGGGCAAGGATGATAAGAACGTTTACATCAGCGAGCACCTTCACTGGGACGATTCCGCGCCCCTCCAGGAGCTTTCCACGGCCCTGGGTCACGAAGAAAACAAGATGCGCGTCATCCTCCTCAAGTCCAAGTGGGACGCCATCGCCGATGCGGTCCGCGTCGAGTTCAATTCCCGACTCAAAAAGAACGGTATGCCCACCGGCAAGTGGCTCCCCACCCAGACTCACGTGTCCCGGCTTCTCGGCAAGGAACTCGTCCTTCTCGCCTGGGCTATCGAGGACGCCGACCCCGGCAGCATCCCCACCGCCATTCGCAACTGGCAGGGCCTCGCGCCGGAGGAACGCTGGTGGCTGTTCACCATGACCAACGCTGCCACTGGCCACGCCATCACTGGAAAGAACAAGGGCTGGCGCAAGGCTGTTCGCTTCGCCCTCACCGAAAATCCCGTCACCGGCACGTCAGCCTCACCCCGCGAGAGTCTTTTTTCACTGGTGCGGGATGAAGTTGAGTCTATCTAAGAACACCAAGATGGAATTTGACGACAAACCACTCCCCAAGAAGATCGAACCCTGTCCAATTCATCAGGCGTTTTTTGAAATTCGGTTTGCATCAGATGTGGAGAGCGAGATTCCCGGGCTCATCTTCGGAGCGATCCGAGACCGCTATCAAATCCTTCCCCCCCCCACAGTCGCTCAGATTCCCCAGGAGATCCGCAATCGTGACCCGAGCCTGCGCTTTTTGCCCACCCACAGCTACGGCAGTGATGATTACCTGCTTGGACTGGGACCCCGCGTAGTGAACCTCGCGACTGTCCCGCGCCGATATCCCGGATGGCATGCCTTCCTTCCGCAGATAGCCTTCATCACCGAGGTTCTTCGAAATCAAGGAATCGTTCGTGAGGTCGAGAGAATCGGGCTCCGCTACATCAATTTTTTCGAGAGCACCGATATTTGGGCCAATACGACAATGGATGTCAGTCAGCCGGGAACGAATCTCGACAGCGGCGACCTGCACGTGCGCCGAGTGATGCATCACCATGGACTTGAGTGCCTGGTTCAGATAAGTCGCCCTGCATATGTTACCGAAACCGAAAGACGGGCGGAAGGCTCGTTGATCGACATCGATGTCTCTGCCATCGAAGTGCCGTGGGACGCCTCCGAAGCCGTGGCTTGCATGATCGAAGAAATGCATACACTGGAAAAGCATCAATTCTTCGGCCTCCTGGCACCGCAATTTCTGGAAAAAATGAATCCTTCCTATTAATTGACTTTCATGAGCGCCGAAACCCTGTTGTCCTCCCTGTTGCCGCTCTCTGGCACCGCCGCAGTTGCTCCCGCCGAATGGCACCAGGCAATTCCGAACCGCTATTCTCAGGACACACTGCGGGTCCAGGCCGAGGACTTCATCCTTGCCGGGGCTCTGGGAAACTTGGGACTTCAGCGCATCCGTGAGTTCCAGGAATATCCTCCCGGTTGGGGAGACGGCACCCATCGTGCCTATTCTCCTGCTGCCTTCCGGCGGTTGCTCGCGTTTGTGAAGCGCTTCGCGTTCCCCAGCGCCGGTTCACCTCCAAGTGTGTTCTTCACAAGGGAGGGTGGGTTCGAACTGGAATGGGAAACTGGCGAAGGAGAAACGGTTCAGGTGGAGTTCGCGCCCAAGCGAATCGAAGTGTTTCACGCCGGGAAGGGAGTTGATACCCAACTTACGACGGACGATATTGAAAAGGTCTTTATCTTGCTGAGTTGAATTCCTGGAGAACACCGTGGCTAAGGACATGAAGAAGGGCGACCTGTTGCCTTCCGAGGAGGACGTCCTCAGAGCGCTGACGTCGGACATCTGGGACGGCAACCGATTCGGCTCTCAAACCTTCCGGGGCGAAGGCATTTCGCTCAGCCGATTGGCCATGTACACCGTCCGTGAACACTGGCGGATCTTTCGTCGCCCGGGAGGTGTCGAGAAACCACCAAGCCGCAGATTGCTCAAGATCGGACAAATCAATGTCGGGCACATTGAGAAAATGGGAGTTGAGCACGATCCTCCTGCAACACTGACCGTCATCAACGATCCTCTCGACTGGAACGACGCCCATGCCATCATCCCGGAGAAGATTTCCCGTGGCCTCGCCAACAAACTGCGCGACGCCCTCATCATCCATGACGAATCCTCCCGGTAGGCGAATGTTCACGAAGTGAACAGGAGTCCCCGTAAATGTTTAGTTTAGATTCTCAACAAATCTGAACATACGCCATGTTCCCTACGGGAAGTCCACTCATTCATTTAAATGAAATCGGGAAACCTTGTTCACAAAATGATCAAACTTCTTTTCAAATGTTCAAATTCAGTTCTAAAATGAACATTCCGATACCACTCTGTTCAAATGGTGAACATTCCCTCCTTTCGCGAAATCCCCTTCAATGATCTCCCTCCGCTCCCACCGACGGAAGATCTTGAAACTGTGCCCGTTCTGAAGGCCGTCACCAGCGCCAGTCGAGCGCTGGCCGAACTCAAGGGCCGCACCCACACGCTGCCTAATCCGGCGATCCTCATCAACACCATCGCCCTGCAGGAGGCAAAAGCTTCCTCAGAGATCGAAAACCTCTTCACGACCAACGACGAACTCTACCGCGGACTCAGCCTTGACGATGATCCCGCGGTGTCCGCCCATACCAAGGAAGTCCTGCGCTACAACGATGCCCTGTGGCTTGGTGCCAGACGGCTCGACGAACGCCCGGTCTTCTCCACCAATTTGTTCATCGAAATTGTCGAAACCATCAAGCGGAGCAACATCGGCATCCGTTCCCAGCCTGGGACGAAGATCGCCAACGATGCCACGGGCGACGTCATCTACACTCCACCCGAGGGAGAGGACGTGATCCGCGAAAAGCTCGCCAACCTGGAGGCGTTCTGCAACACCGTTGACGACGGGCTCGATCCACTGGTGAAAATGGCGGTGCTCCACTACCAGTTCGAGGCCATCCACCCGTTTTACGACGGCAACGGGCGCACCGGTCGGATCCTGCTCATTCTCTACCTTCGTTTCACAGAACTCCTCGACCAGCCGATTCTCTACCTCAGCCGGTTCATTATCAGCCACAAGAGCGACTACTATCGGTTGCTGCGTGACGTCACTGAAGAACGTAACTGGGAGGCATGGCTGCTTTACATGTTGGCGGCTGTCGAGTCTACCGCCCGCGAGACATCCGGGCGCATCGCCGCCATGAATGACTTGATCGAGTCGTTTCTGGCCGAAGCGAAGGACCAGCTTTCGGGTCGTGCCTACTCCAAGGAACTGATCGAACTCCTCTTCGTCCGTCCCTACTGTAAGATCAAGTTTGTCGAAGACGCTGGCATCGCCAAGCGCGTCACCGCCTCCCGCTACCTCCACGAACTAGCACAAAGAGGTTTTCTAACCGAGCACAAAAGCGGCACAGAAATCCTCTTCATTAACCACCGCCTCCTCGAACTGCTAAGCTCCTGAATTCTTTCATCCTTCTTCATTCCTACTTCTCACTTCCCCCATGCTCACCTTCATCGAGTCCCAGTTCCCCGTCTCCCGGCTCTCCAAAGAGTCCTACAAGGAGCGCAAGGCGAACTACTCCCAGACGCTCACCGGGCTCGGCAAGTGGTGGGGGCGCAAGCCACTCGTCCTCGTCCGCGCCACCATCCTCGGCCTCCTCATGCCCGCCTCCGGCGACCCCGAGCGCGACCGCGAGATCTTCCTCAAGATCATGACCATGGACGGCGACGGACTGCTCGCCCGCTTCAAGGGCATCGCCCCGAAGAAGGTCTACGAAGAATTCGCCAGCGACGCCGAGCGCTACGAGTGGGACGAAGCCGAGGCCGCCTGGCGCGACGAGACCGACAAGGACAGGAAACGCGACTACGCCGCCGCCTTCAAGGAGACCAAGGAACGCATCACCCGCGACGCCTTCCTGCGCCTGTCCTACGAGCAGCAGCTCGAGTTCTGCGAGCGCCCGGAGCAGATCCCCGGCCCGTCCGCGGACGCCTGGAAAGAAATCAACGCCCACCTCGGCACCGCCGCCGCCGACCTGCCAGGGCTCGTGCGCCAGCTCGGCCAGAACCGCTTCGGGCGCGTGCCGCGTGTGGGCGATGCCTTCTGCGGCGGCGGCTCCGTCCCCTTCGAGGCCGCCCGCATCGGCTGCGAGGCCTACGGCTCCGACCTCAACCCCGTCGCCGCCCTACTCACCTGGGCCGCCCTCAACATCGTCGGCGGGGGAGAAAATGTCGCCGCCGAAGTCCGCGCCGCCCAGCAGGAAATCTACGACGCCGTCGATGCCCAGGTCACCGCCTGGGGCATCGAGCACAAGACCGAAGACCTACAACCCGGCGAATGGGGAAAACTCACCGCCCGCCTCGCCAAAGGCGAGATCACCCCTGCCGACATCGCCGAGAAATGCTGGCGCGCCGACGCCTACCTCTACTGCGTCGAGGTCTCCTGCCCGGAGACCGGCTGGTGCGTCCCCCTCGCGCCCAGTTGGGTCATCGGCGAGAAGAGCAAATGCGTCGCCAAACTCGTCCCCGAGCACGACAAGCAGCGCTACGCCATCGAGATCCACAGCGGCGTCGATGCCGCCACTATGAAGGCCGCCAAAAACGGCACCGTCCGCAAGGGCTACGTCGTCCACCCCATCCTCGAGGAACAGGGCAAAGACCCGGCCTCCATCGAGCAGATCCGCCTCCTCGGTCGCGGCCAGGATCCCGACAAAAACGCCACCTACCACGACTCCGGCCTGCGCCTCTGGGAAAATGCCGACCTCGTCCCGCGCCCGACCGACGTGTTTGGCGAACGGCTTTACTGTGTGCGGTGGGTCGAAACTTATAGGAACAAGAAGGGCGAGCTGCGCACGCGGAGGTACTACCGATCGGTTTCTGAAGCCGACGAAGAACGGGAAGCACAATCGTTGGATCTCCTGTCCAACCGCTTCGACGATTGGCAAATGCAAGGATTCCTTCCAAGCATGTCCATCGAGCGAGGCTTAGAAACTACGCGATTGCTCCGCGAGCGCGGTTGGACGCACTGGCACCACCTATTCAATCCGAGGCAGCTATTAGTGCTCGGGGGCTTCGTAAAATCATCGCCAAAGAACAAAGATGTTTTATTTGCGGCGTCGTTGCTCTGCCTCGGACGATTCGCGAATTTCAACTCGAAGCTCACTAGGTCGGTGCCGAATGCCGCAAACGAGAAAGGTGCCGACACTTTTGTAAATCAAGCTCTAAACACCCTTCTTGTTTTTGTCAGTCGTCCCGTTCCAACCCTCCGCACTCTCCTTGATACTAGATTCTGCGGCACAGAATTGCAGGACTCCCTGATTGAGCCACGGGACGCACGAACTCTCGAATTCGATGCAGATATATGGGTGACAGATCCACCGTACGCGGATGCAGTAAATTATCACGAGCTTTCGGAGTTCTTCCTCTCTTGGTATGCGACGAGGCTTTCAGGCGAATTTGACCAATGGTCGACGGCGACTCGACGCGCGCTGGCAGTAGTTGGAAACGATGAAAGTTTCCGAAAGAGCATGGTGGATTGCTATCTACAG
>JAQCER010000184.1 GCA_027618625.1 Verrucomicrobiota bacterium | reverse complement strand
CCCTGCATCAGGCCATCGATAAATGCAAGATCAGCTGCCGTGAAGGGCTCGTGTGCCAGTTCCTTTGCCACCAGACCTTCCAGCTGAGCTACGGTATCGGCAAAGTTCTTGAACACGCTCGAAAGGGAAACCTTCCAGGCTGCTAGATCGACGTCGATATGTCGACTACCGACCGATGTTACTCGATCCAATGCCGTGGTGCCCTCCCCTGGCAAGGTTGCAATCAAATTCTGCATCTCGCCCGCGAGCGTACGAAGCTTCTGCAAGAATGCCGGGCGTGGCTCGATGTATCCGTCGGGATAAAGACAGACGGTCAGGGCAGTGGCAGATTGCTTTGCATACAGGATCGTGTCGTGGCGCAAGTGTGTCCACGATGCGAGCTGGGTGGTGGCATCCTTCATCGCCCATGCCTGTGTTCGCATCGCATGCGGCACGTTAGGATTGTCTGGCAAGTCTGACAGATCGCGCAGTGCGCTCAACCAGCGGTGATAAACATTCCCCTCCCAAGCGCTCGATGGTTGAGCATCGATGACCGATCTCGCTGCTGCCAGATTGTTCTGGTAAGGCAGACCGTCTCGCCAGCGGTTGCCACTGGTATTCTCCATTCGCTGAACGACAAGCGGCAGAATTTCGTCATTCCCCAGGGTGCTGAAAGCAACATCCAAGCCGCTTGGGATGCGCCGCTGTATTTTGTCACGTAACTCCGGAATGCCGTTGTCGTCGTGAATGATGCTGTCGAACACGACCTTGCTCATCGCCCAGGAATCGAGAACGAAACGCTGGCTGAAAAAAGTGAACGATCGCGGCAGGACTGCCTGCTGCTGTGACAAAGGGGAAATGACCGCCTGTGAGCGAATGTTCTGGATGCCGAGCGACCCTGCCAACAGGTGAGCCAGCAAGGCATCTGCAATCTCAGCCGTTGCCACCGAGCCAACATTCTTCAGTTCGGCAGCCTGCAGAAGATCCACCATCTGCGGTGGCACCAAGGCATCGGCGAAGCCCCCGACCGCTGCAATCACATTCTCCATCGATTGCCAGGAACCGCTCAGACCGGACGCATCCAGCAATTGGGTCAGCAGAGCGGCGGCACCCAGTTGCCGCAACGCGACCGACTTTGCGTCCTCTTCGGGCATGGTGCCGACCGTGGGTGGTGTAAGCCTGAAATCGAAACGCAGAAGCCACATCATGCTCTTAAAATAGCGTGTCAGCCCTTCGGAATTCACATAGTGGCCGCGCGGTGTGAACTGGGTGAAATCAACAATGCGATCTTCACCAAAAACCGACAGACCAAAATCCGACAGAACTCCAACAAATGCCTTTTCGTCCGCTAAGCGAATAAATTCAGCTACTTCGGTCGCAACAGCAAAATCGGGAGGCAGCGTTTCACCTCGCAGGAGACTGTGCGCAACTGTCAGGAATAAATCGGCATCCTGAAACGCCTGCTGCAGGAATGCATCACCGCTGTCATGAAGCGGCCGCTGAAGGCCAAGCCCCGCCCGCATTCCAGAAAGGATACTCTCAAGCTCATACGCCATGACAATTTCATCCGTCTCTTCCAGACACTTTTGAAAACTGAAGTGCCATGCCTGGAGCAGAGCATCCGTCGAGATGTAGACGGGAAGGTCGTCTGTCCACAGGTCATAGAAGGCATCACCAAAACTATACGTGCCCAGGCGCTCGCTGACCACGAATCCATTCTTGTCAAGAATCGCCCGTTCGTCAGCATTCAGGCGGTAGTCGACGACCCGCCAGCCATCCTTGAACGGATCGCGCCCCACATTGTTCACTGCCGGATCGGTATCGAACAGGTTCCAGAACTCCGCCGTCGAGACATCCCAGGGAAGATCCCCCAGATATTCCCGCGCCGGATAGGCTTTGAGAAGATCCGCAGGTTTATCGAAATAGCGATCGAACAAGGCCGTCGTGAAAGTCCCTTCGAAGCCGAGATACTCGGCCGCATTGTCCGTCGTGTAACTCACCGTCTGATCTGTGCGGAATCGAAAGAACTGCTGCTCTCCTCCGGTCAGGGCAGCAGGAACCCGCAGCCCCCCCTGAAATGCATAGGGATTGTCGAGATCAATATCGTCGACTTGATCCCAACTGACCATGTCACGACTGGATTCCAG
This sequence comes from Verrucomicrobiota bacterium, assembly GCA_027618625.1. Classification (GTDB taxonomy): domain Bacteria; phylum Verrucomicrobiota; class Verrucomicrobiia; order Verrucomicrobiales; family DEV007; genus JAGROY01. The sequence goes on along the minus strand of JAQCER010000184.1, from coordinate 4,728 downwards.
ATAGAATTGACGCGAGACCGCTGCATTTGGAATCGAAGTCGGTGCCGGGCGAAAATCCAACCAGATCTCCCCTCCGCCTAAACGACGAATCCCTGCCGCTTGGCCATGGGCGGCTGAAATCCCAGCGCACGCCAATCCGATCCAAAACAGCAATACTTGTTCTCTCATGTGGCCGAAAATACGGCGTTTGCGCCGTATTCACAATACAGAACTTACTTATTACCTGGCCCGGAATTGAATTCGAGCAGCAGACTCCAGCGGATCGAGCCTTGCTCGTCACAGAAGCGTTTTGTGAACTCCGTGGCGAGCTCGGTGCGCTTCGCGTCAAGGGCATCGCGGAAGCCGGACTCGGCTTTGGTCTGTTGATCGTCGAGCGCTTCCATCACCCATTGGTAGCAGTCGGGACTGCCGGAAATGAGCTGCCAGAAGCCTGCTCCGCAGACCTTTATGTAGTTGCCTTTGTCTTCGGCAGCCGTTGCCCCGTAGCAGCAACCGTTGACCGCGACCACTTTGCCGGAACCAGCATTGGTATTGGTGCCGAGCGTGCGCCGCGCTTTCTGAAAATCGTCCTCCATCTTGCGAATCTGACTGCTGTTGCCCCAGTTTGGGCCAGACTTGATCGACACGAGGTACTTGGTCGCTTCTTTCTCGAATTCCAGATCGATGCCTTCGATACCCGACTTCCTGCCTCCGAAGGCCGCAGCATTCACCGCCAGTGCGATCCTCTCCAACACACCACCAAAAACGCCCTCTTCCTGTGACGACACGTGCGCGTCGAGAATGGTATCTACAAATGCGGCAGAGGTCGCGATGTTCTTGGCCCGAAACAGATACGGATTCTTGCGCTTGAGAACATCGTCAAGCCGCAGCTCCTCCAGCCGCTGGGCGCAATTGGCATGAAAATGGGCCAGCTCGCTGCTGGTGACATCCGCAATGACGCTGCGCAGCTTCTCGGTTGCGGCCGGCGATTCAGGAGCCGTCTGAGCCGTTGCCTCAATTTGACCGTAGAGCAACCCCAGAACCCAAGCGACCGTAAATACTCGTGCGTGTTTCACGATCAGTCTCGGTTCCGCGGCGGCGCATCACCGATCTGTGCTGATCCAGATCCGCTCCCTGCGCTGGAAGCATTGCGTCCGTATTCGTCCTCGACGACGATTCCCATTCGCTCAGCCCTGGTTTTCCAGAGTCTTCGCGCCAGCGCCTGCATGTCTTCGGTGCGATCCACTTCATCGACGATCTCCAAGCCCAGCAGTGTCTCAACGATGTCCTCTAAAGTAACGATGCCAGCCACCTCTCCAAATTCATCCACCACCATCGCGATGTGACCGCGCCCACCGAGAAACACATCAAATGCCTTGGAGATCGACATCGTTTCCGGCAAGGCCTTCAATTCCCGGCTCATGGTGCTGATCGGGGTGTCATTGTCAGGATTCTTGATCGCGGAGAACAGAATGTCCGATCTCAACACGAACCCGTTGATTTCATCGACCCGATCCTTGTAGATGGGAATTCTGGAAAATGGGCGCTCGCTGTAGCGCTCTACGAATTCCTTGGTCGTGGTCGCCTCCGGCAAGGCAAAAAGCACGGTGCGCGGTGTCATGATGTCCTCAATCTTGGTCGATTGCAAAGACAGCAGATTTTTGAGCACGGCCATCTCGCGCAACTCAAGCGATCCCTCACTGTGCGCCATGTCCGCGATGGCGGTAAACTCTTCGCGACTGAACGCCCCAGTGGCCTGGCCATGGGAAAGTCCGGACGTAAGTTTCTCCGTCACCGAGATGATCGGACTCATTGCCTTTGTCATCAGTGGCAGGAGTTTCCCTACGATAGGCGCGAGCGATTTCCAGTAAACCGCACCAATCGTTTTCGGCACAATTTCCGAAAGAACGAGGATCAGAACTGTAAGAACACCGGAGATGGGTAGGGCGTATTCTTCGCCAAAAACAGCCACACCCTGGGCTCCCACGCCCGCAGCCCCTACCGTGTGCGCCACAGTGTTCAGGGTAAGAATCGCCGACAGCGGCCGATTGACATCCGACAACAGTGCCTCCCAAGCCACTGCGTTGGCAGGATTCTGCTTACGCTGCGACATGAGATAAGGCCGCCGTATGCTCAGCAACACAGCCTCGAACACCGAACAAATGAACGAGAAAAAGAGCGCGATCATCAGGTAGACTACCATCAGGACGACTTTCGCCGGTTTCCCACCAGCCTCTACCTTGGACGGTAGATTTACGTCCTTGGTCTGACTCTGATCCTCAACCTGAGTTCCCCCTTTTCCTCCTGCGTCAGAAGTCTTATCCGTTTGCTCGGTCGTCTGTCCATCAACGACTGGGGTAGACGGCTCATCCTGGGCGTAGGTCACCAGAAACAAGGCGATCATGGCTCCCATACAAGCGAGGAACGTTTTGGTACGATTGCGCGAGAAGCGAGACTTCATTGGTTGGAGGGGAGGCTGCAAATCGGGCTTCTCACGTCACTTGACCCCGCTCAGCAGCAGAGGCGGCAAGAATACGCCCGGCAGGAATCGAACCTGCATCTCTGGTTCCGGAGACCAGCGTAGTATCCATTCTACTACGGGCGCTTTTCGAGAAGTTCTTGATGGGAGAAGGTCGGTTCGTATCTGTTGAATTCCGGCGAGGGATCACGCTTCCATTGATCCGATTCGCAAAATTCTATCAGACACCAGCTTTGACGTAAGCGTCAAGCGCCAGTTTCGCCTCCTCGCCCCGGAAGATGCTCCTTTTTCCTCGCTTGGCAAGTGCGAGTGACGGGGGAACTCGCGTATGGCCCCACACGCAAAGGCACACTCCCCGCGTGCGACCCTTTCTCAGCAAACGACTAAGGACATTCGTCCCGCAAGCAACCGGCTTGAGATCGCCCGAAAAGCGTCTGCGTTGGGCGAGATTGACAAATTTTCATCGCTGTCGGAACCTTACGGATCATGTGTGGGCAAACAAAAACAATCACGATCGTCACCGCGCTCGCGAACTTATCCGTCGCGGTATCACTCAGTCACGCAATCGATTTCGACTTCACCGTCTCGGCGGCACAAGTAACCGCTTCGAGGACGGTCGACGAAGGATTTCGAACGTTCAGCGCTCCCTCAGGCAAATTGCCGGTCAGCAAGTCGCTGTCGGCAAACGAAGCGTTCGATTTCGACGCATTCCTCTTGTTCACGGATGAATCAAAAGTGAACAGTGAGGAACCGGCAGGGGGTGACGGCACGCCGTACCCGATCACCGCGACGGTGACGTTCACGAGCCCGGTGGCAACCACATTGACTTTCACTGGCACGACTGTGGGAGAAGAGGACTTCAGCGTCGTCCCAGCCTCCGCGCAGGTCAGTCAATTCGCACTCATCGCATGGGGCACCGCAAATCCGGACCTGGCAGGATTGGCACTCGGTCGCGGGAGAGTCAGCTGGGATGGTCCGCAATCCTTTGATCTGGGAGGTGGCCTGACTGCGGTGGTGACACTCAAGCCTGTAGTCTACAATGACGGACTGCAACTCAGGGGTCCGGGCGTCGGCCGGGCCGGAACCGTCGAGGCCGAAGTGAAGGTAACGTCCGATGCGGGCCCACGGAAAGCAGCCTTTGCCGTGCGCAACGTCAAACTCATGGGAGATATGATGGAGGTCGAATGGGAATCCGAGTTGGATCGGCTCTATCAAGTCCAGACGACTCAGGGCGATGGCCAGATCAACTTCACCGACGGCCCTGCCACGATCGTCGGTAAGGCGGGTACCACCTCGTCCATGGTTCCAGTCCCTGCAGGCACCGAAGAACTTTACGTGCGCGTTGTCGTACTCCAGCCGCAATAGAGCATCGTTTGAGCGTGCCTGTCATCTGCTGCGGCCCCAGTTCCGTCCTCTGCGTCCTCTGCCGCGGTCGGGTTCCACGATGCTCTTGACCACTTCTCCTGTGGGCTCGCTGGTTAGCAGCCAGGCGGCAACCGCTTCCTGATCCTGCCTGAACCAGTCGCGGACGAGTCGGGACAATGTCTGATCGCGGAGTGCTGCGTCGTTGATCGTTTGTGCCCAGGTCACTGCCGACTCGCCATCTTCACGGGAAAGCTCGGTAGCGAAACCTTCGATCGCAGCGTTCTTCGCTGAAGAATCCGGCATCTGCGCAAGGTACTCGCTCGCGGCCACGGGATCTTTTTCGGTCCACTCTTCGTCCGCCTCTTCGAATGCCCCCGCCTGGGCGTTGTCCGGTAAATCCGTCGCCCAGTCGATGACTGCCTGCGGATCAGCTTCTGCCCACCGTTCAGCCACTTGGCTCACTCACGTTGGCTCACGGCGGGATTTGCCAATACGCTTGTGCATTCGAACCCCAGCGACTACCCTCTTCGGGATGCGCGTGTCCCTCTTCAGGCGAGTAGTTGTCGGCCTTGCAGTGTTGCTACTGCCGGGCTTGGTCACTGTCGGTTATGGTGGACTGCTTGGAGATGGTGGTGATTCCGGAGCAAAGGCGCTGAGCTTTGTGCATGATGTGTTGCCAGTGTTGAGCAAGGCGGGGTGCAATGGTTCGCACTGTCACTCGAAACCCGAGGGGCAGAACGGGTTCAAATTGTCGGTTTTCGCCTATGATCCAGAGTCGGACTACAACGAAATCACTGGCGACAACCGAGGTCGGCGGATCATGCCTGGTGCTCCTGAGCAGAGCCTGCTGCTGCTGAAGGCTACCGGTGCCGTGCCGCATGAGGGCGGTGAAAGATTTGCTCCCA
>JAQCER010000183.1 GCA_027618625.1 Verrucomicrobiota bacterium | reverse complement strand
TCGAAGCCCTGCTGCGGGCGGCGCCGGGCGCGCGGTTCGATCTCACCATTCACCAGCGGATGCCGCTGTTTCACATGGAGCACTGCGTGTTCTGCGCTTTCATGTCAACAGGCACGGACTCTACGAACTGCGGCCGCCCCTGTGAGAAGCACACAGTGCACCTGCGCGACCGCGTTGGCATGCTTCACCCACTGGCAGCGGATGTTGGCTGCAGGAATACCCTGTTCCAGGGCAAGGCACAGACTGGGGTCGCCTATTTCAAAGCGCTTCGAGACGCAGGCTTGTCCCGGTTCAGGGTCGAGCTTCTCGATGAATCGGCCCAGGAAGCTGGTCGCATTCTCGGCCTCTACAACGATTTGCTCAAGGATCGGAAATCCGCCGAGGAAGTGCGGCGGAACGTGAAAGCCGAATCGAAGCTTGGGGTCACCGAAGGACCGCTCGCTGTTTAGATTTAGATTAGGTTGATGTCGCCACGGATTTCTGTATTACCTAAGGAATGCTGCCACGCAATTCCTGCACCGCCATCCTCGCGCTCCAACTCCCCTGGCTTATCCTTGCCGGTAGCGTCTTCGCGGCGTCGGATAGTGTAGTCGTTTTCAACGAGATCCATTACCATCCTGCCGATACTGCTGATGGCGAAGGGGTCGAATGGATTGAGCTCCACAATCAAATGGGCATCATGACCGACTTGTCTGGTTGGCGGCTTGCTGGTGGTGCCTCTTACACGATTCCCAAAGGGACAATCATACGGCCAGGTGGCCATCTGGTCATTTCGAGCAGGCCTGAGGGCAATGCACTGGGCCCCATCGAGGGCGCGCTGAGCAATGCTGGGGATCAGCTGCAGCTCTTCAATCAGTCGGATCGTCTCATGGACGAGATTTCCTATGGCGATGGCGGTGACTGGCCAGTAGCGCCGGATGGATCGGGTGTGACATTGGCGAAACTGGATCCTGACGCCGCGACCGGCTCCGCGCAAAACTGGACCTGGAGCGCACAGATCGGTGGCACCCCAGGCACCGCGAATTTTCCCGATGAGAATGAGATTGAGCTGACGATAGCAGAAGTGCTCACTCAAGATGCGAAGTGGCGCTACTCGGAAGCCTCCATCGACTTCGGCAGCGACTGGGCGAACGTGTCACACGCGGTTGGCGGTGAGTGGAAGGAAGGCGCGGGCGTATTTGCCTTTGAACCAACGCTGCAAGACCCCATCGGCACACCGCTCACCTTCCCCGCCCTTAACGATCCTTACGCTACCACCTACTACTTTGAGACCGACATCCCTTTCGATGCCGACACCGCCGCGAGAGTGGATCACCTTCTGCTCTCGCATCTCGTCGATGACGGATTGGTGGTTTATGTGAATGGCACGGAGGTGCTCCGTTACAATATGCCGACAGGCGCCGTCACTTTCGACACCCTGGCGATCGACAACATCGAGGCGACATGGATTGAAGACATCCGAATTCCCGCAACAGATCTGATGGCAGGCCCTAACCGAGTATCCGTAGAACTGCACCAGGCCCGCCCGGGCAGTAGCGATGTTGTCTTTGGAGCGCGGCTCAAAATGGCCCTCAGGCCGCCTGCTTTCGCCGCTACAGACTTCAATGTGAGAATCAATGAGGTGAGCGCTGCAGGTGCCGGATTCTGGGTAGAATTGAAAAACGATGGCACCACCGCTGCCGATGCCGGGAATCTGGTGCTGTCGATATCCGGTGATCCCAATCAGGAAGTGATCATCGCCTCAGGAACGACAATCCCGCCGGAAGGCCACCTTTTGGTTTCCTCCGAATCTTTCCCGTGGGCGGTCGACTCGAACGACCGCGTGTTCCTTCTGGATCCTTCACGGCAGGTGGTCATCGATGCGCGCGCGGTGACAAGCCGACTCCGCGGTCGGGATGAGTCCGAAGGAGGGGCCTCGGAGGATGCCTGGCTCTATCCAACCTCCCCCACGCCCGGCGCAACCAACGTTATGGCGAGGTCGAACGCAATCGTCTTCAATGAGATTTTCTACAATGGGCCCGCGCAGGTTGGGAACCCCGGTGTTCCTCCAACATTGGCACCCTCCAATGAGTTCGGCTTTGATCAAGTGTGGCGTTACGACTCATCAGGCATCGATCCTGGCACCGGTTGGGCAGGCGCATCGCATCCTGCCTGGCCATCGGGAGCAGGATTGCTCGGATACGACAATCGCGCTTTTGACGATCCTATCGCGACCGTGTTCGCGCCGCCCAATTCGATCAGCCCCTACGTAATCACCCACTACTTTGAAACCGAATGGTCGCTGAGCGCCGCCGATCTGGCAGCGATCGAATCATTGGCGCTTTGGCACTACGTCGACGATGGTGCGATATTCTTCGTCAATGGTGTCGAGGTAGGGCGATTCGCAATGCCAGCAGGTGCCGTCGATTCCACTACCCTGGCTACGGCGAGCAACGAAGCTGTGCTTACCGGCCCAATCGTCGTTCCGTCAAATCTGTTGATCGAAGGAGTCAACCGCGTGTCGGTTGAAGTCCACCAGTCGAGTTCGGGCAGCAGTGACATGGTCTTTGGTCTGGAAGCGATCACCCAGCGTTTTGTCGATGCGGGTATCCCGCCAGTGAGATTTCAGAAATCCGACGAGCAATGGATCGAACTCTATAATCGCTCTGACGCACCTGTAGATCTCTCCGGATGGAACATCTCTGGGGGCGTCTCCTTCGATTTTCCAGCAGGCATGGTGTTGGCTCCAGGAGCGTTCGGCGTAGTAGTGAACGACAGAGCGCTTTTCTCCAGCCACCATCCTGGGGTTGCAGTCATCGGAGAATTCTCGGGCAGCATTTCGGGCTCAAGTGACAGGCTCGCACTAAGCGATTTGAGTGACAATCCAGTCGATACCGTGAATTTCTATGATGGAGGCCGCTGGCCGGGCGCTGCTGACGGAGGTGGTTCCAGCCTTGAGCGTCGGGATGCCGATGCCGACAGTAACACTGCGGAGTCCTGGGCTGCGAGCGATACCAGCAGTGCCTCCAGCTGGCGCACCTACAGCTATCGCGGAGTCGCTGCACCCAGTGCCGTCGGGCCAGACACGCAGTGGCGCGAATTCGTGATGGGCCTCCTCTTCGAAGGGGAAATTCTTCTCGACGACATCAGTGTCATTGAAGAGCCCAATTCGACACGGGCCGAACTCATCACCAACACTGATTTCAACAACGGTGAAACGGCCTGGCGATTGCTCGGCAACCACCTTCACAGCGAGGTTATCGACGATCCAGGCGCCCCCGGAAACAAGGTGCTGCGTCTGGTTGCCACCGGCCCCACCGGGCACATGCACGATCATTTGGAGACGACATTGGCTTCACGCGTCACTAACGGGCGGGAGTATCAGATCTCGTTTCGCGCCAAGTGGATCTCGGGGTGCAGTCAGCTCAACACGCGACTCTACTTCAACCGCCTGCCGATGATCAATGTGATCGATCGCCCGCTCACCGGAGGCACTCCGGGAGGCAGAAATTCGATGACAGAATCGAACATTGGCCCCTCGTTTTTGCATGTCAGGCACGAGCCCGCTGTGCCCGAGCCCTTGGAACTGACCACGATTCACGCCACCGTTTCCGATCCCGACGGCGTGGCTGGGTTGACGGTAAACTATTCCGTGAATGACGCAGCCTATCAGCGGGCGACGATGACTCCAGCGGGCCGAGACGGAGACTATCGCGTGTCCCTCCCCGGCCAGAAAGAGGATGCGATCGTCCATTTTTACATCACTGCAGAAGACACTGTGGGAGGATTGTCACAATTCCCTGCCGCCGGCGTAGAAGGAGGCGCTGCCTACAAAGTGAACGACGGCAACGCGGCACCGACAGCACTCCAGAATTTCCGGATCGTCGTTAGAAACGAAGTCCGCGCCTGGATGCATACGGACATCAACGTGATGAGCAACGACCGTGTGCCAGCCACGGTGATCGTAGATGAAGAGCGTATCTACTATGACGTGGGCCTCCGCCTGAAGGGCAGTGAACGCGCCCGCAACCAGAATGCCCGGGTCGGGTTCAACGTCCGCTTCAACGCCGAGGAAAAACTCCGGGGCATCCATGAGACCGTTTCGATCGACCGATCGGAAGGAGTGGGCACCGGGCAATTCGAAATGTTGTTCGACGTCATGATTGCCAACTCCGGTGGCAACTTGAGTCGCTACTACGATTTGATTCAGCTTATCGCTCCTCAAGATCGCCATGTCGGAGGTGCAGTGCTCCAACTCACCCGCTACGAAGACGGACTCATTGATTCCCAGTTTGGCGATGGCTCCGATGGAACGAGGTACGAATATGAGCTGATCTATTACCCGACTTCAGCGAACGCTGCCGGCTACAAGCGCCCTGAACCAGATGGAGTTGTCGGCACCCCCGTCCGGGATCTGGGAGATGACAAGGAGCGCTACCGGTGGAACTTCCTGATCAAGGACGATCGCGAAGAAGACACTTTCGAGCCGATCATCGCCTACTGCAAACATTTCAGCAAGAGAGGCGCAGCGTTCGAAGAAGGGCTGGAAGAAGTCGTGGATATTGACAACTGGTTACGCGGCATGGCCTACGCCGTGGCTTCCGGAGCCGGTGACAACGCAGGCGATGGCTCGCAACACAACGGCATGTACTATGCCCGCCCGGACGGCCGAGTCATGTTTCTTCCTCATGATATGGACTTCGCGTTCGATGCAAGTCGCACGATCACCGCCAACCCAGAAGCAGCAAAGATCGTGGCCATTCCAAAATACGCCCGCATCTACTACGGGCACCTGCAGGACCTCGTGGAGACGACTTTCAATCGTGCCTACATGCAGCAGTGGACAGCCCACTTCGCCGAACTGCTTCCCCGCCAACCGTGGAATTCGCACTTGAACTACATCAACAGCAGATCCAACAACCTCCTTAGCCAGATTCGCAGTCGCGCGCGTGAAATTGACTTCGCCACCACCTCCGCCCCTGGGCAGTCAACCGACAGCACCAGTGTAACGCTGAAAGGAACCGGGTGGGTCAACATCAGGAAGATTCGCCTTGCTGGAAGCGACGGCGAGCTCAATATCGAATGGACCGACGAAACCGACTGGCAGGTTCAATTGCCCGTCAGTCCCGGCAACAACGGCTACGTGCTTGAAGCTGTTGATTTCAGTGGAAAAATCGTTGGCACCGTGGAATGGACGGCAATCGGCACAGGGACGTTGGCACCGGCTAGCTCGGCGAACCTGCGCATTTCAGAAATCAACTATCATCCCGCCGATCTAACTCCATCTGAGATACAGCTCGGCGTGAGTGATCCTGACGCACTCGAATTTATCGAACTGTGGAACTTTTCGGCGACCACGATTGATCTTAGCGGAACATGGTTCTCGAACGGCATCACCTATGCTTTCGACGCCAATACCCGATTGGCAGCCGGCCAGCGATGGCTGTTGGTAAGAGATGCCGAAGCCTTTGGTATCCGCTATACAGGAATCAAAATCGACGGAACCTTCTCGGGAACTGGACTATCCAACAGCGGGGAACGAATTACCCTCCTGGACGGCCTTGGTCGGGAAATTGTCAACCTACAGTACAACGACAAGGCCCCGTGGCCAGAAGACGCGGATGGCACAGGATACACTCTCGTTTTCGGATCTGGCGATGCCAGTGTACCTGCCAGTTGGCTCCCCAGTGCGAGGATCGGAGGCACGCCAGGAAGCACAGATACAATTCCCTTCGCCCAATGGTCTGACACGAACGGCGTGCTTTCAGCCAATTCCGATGACGATAAAGATGGGAATCCAGCGATCATCGAATATCTCTGCGGCTCCCTGCCCGGTTCACCCAGTCAACTGCTGGCACCGCAATCGAATCTTCTGCTCACTTATCCGGTATCTTTGACCAGTGAGGGTATTCCCCTTCGACTTCAGGCCTCAATTAACCTCGCGGACTGGCAGGAAGTCTCTGATCAAGCAGAGTTCCTCAGCCATACCCACAACCATGACGATGCATCAGCCACCGCGACATGGCGCATTCAGACCCCCGGTCATTTCTTCCGCCTGTCAGCAGTTTCCGATTGATCGATTCGTCACTCAATTGTCCAGGATAGCTGAGTTAGCCAGCGGGATGGACATCCGTAAAGCCCTGTTCGTCCGATCATGCTCACACACGCCGCCATGCAGCCGGCTTGAGTAGACGACTGGCAGGTCACGCAATGTGGCGTGCCCCAGCGAGATCGCTGCAAAGTGGTCCTCGATATCACTATCCGGAACGATCTCACCAGCTCGAAATTCCAGCTTCAACGATGCGCCCACGTTCTCTGCCAACAATGTCGGAGCGCTTCGATCTGCCCGGAAGTGGGTCAACAAGGTTTCCAGAGCAGCCCACAAAGAACCGGGACAGCCAGTGACCATTCCCTTTGGATAATTATCGTCGAAAGGAATTTGATGTTCCTGCGCGAAATCTCGGACGACGGCCATGGCGTCGTAGGCCCGTGGCTCAGCCGCAGCGGCACAGATAGACTCAAACGTGTGGGCAATCGCCTGTGTGGAAGTGTAGGCATCCCTAATTAAACGGTCAAGACTGGCGCGGTTACGGCGATCATATCCCGTCTTGATCGCAAGTTCCAACTTCTGGGACGGCAGCCTGCACGCCTCTTTCAGCACTCCGGCAATACTTGCAAGATCCGCAGCGGCCTGTTGAGCCCGCAGCTGGATCACCAACTCAGACCGTTCAATTGCAAATACCAGCGTCCGCAACACCAACCGGGCACTTTGAAAAGTGATGTCGGCTTTCGGCAAGTAGTCTTGAGCACCCACACGCAAGAGGCCCTTCCGGGAGTTTAGTGGGTAGAGAGGGAAATGGCCATGTCTAGCTTGCCGCA
>JAQCER010000182.1 GCA_027618625.1 Verrucomicrobiota bacterium | reverse complement strand
CGAAGTGAAACTGATCCATCAAGCAATGGCGATTGCGGCGCGCCACATGGATCTCTCGCGGGCGACCCAGGCCTCCAAGCCGGAGGCACTCAAAAGCTTCGCCGCCCAACAGCAAAAGCTAGCAGGTCAATGCGCGGCCCTCATTCAAGCGCCCAAGCCACCAGCTCCACCTGAGCCGCCAGCCGCGCCCGTTGAAGAAGAACCTGAAATCGAGGTTGAAGGCGAGCCCGCCGAAGGTGAACCCGAGCCCGAGCCAGTGGTGGTCGAGGAGCCGGCTCCGCCCGCCCCAGAACCCCATGCGAAGCTAGTCGCAGCTCACCGCCACCTGTCCGAGGCCGCCGCAAAGCTGAAGGCGAGCGAGCGCGACCTTGCGATCACGCGCCAGACCGAAGCAGGAGATGCGCTGCGCTACTTCATTCTGGAGTATGCGCTGAAGTATGTGATGATACCCCCCCCGGGTCCACCGGAGGATCCCAGTACGAATCCTTCTGATGAGGAGCTCGTGGAGCAGGCAATTTTACCCTTGTTCGAGCCCGGAGCCTTGACCGGCAACAAACCGAATGGTGGCCGCCTCGAATGGCAAGTGCTTGGCCGCCGCGATCGCGCCGCCCTGAACGAGAACTTTGCTAGAGAATTGCCGCTGGAATACCGCGCTATCCTCAAGGACTATTACGAAAGGCTGACAGAGTGAAATACCCAAGCACCCACGGAGTGAAATACCCAAGCACCCAAGTACCCAAATACCCAAAGAAGTCCGAAGTCCCTAAGTTCGAAATTCGAGCTTCGTCATTCCTTGGGTATTTGGGTGTTTGGGTATTTCGTCATTCCTCCAGGGTATTTCGTCATTCCTGCTGTCGAACTGGGATTCGTGCACTCATTATGTGTGCCTTTCTTTCATCCCTCCTGGCCGCCCCCGCAACGGCTCAGCAGGATGGTGCACCGGAACTGACTCCCGAAGCGTCGTTGGCCATCGACAAAGGACTCAAGTTCCTGCTGTCGAACCAGTACAAGGACGGGTCCTGGCGCGGCGATGACCAGGGAAACCACGCGGTGGCCTGCACTTCGCTGGCCTTGATGGCGTTCATGTCCAAGGCGCATTTTCCAGGCTTCGGCCCCCATGGCGAGCAGCTGGACCGCGCTATGAAGTGGCTGCTGAAGGAGGCAAAGAAAGGACCCGACGGATACATGGGGTCGGTGATGTACGAGCACGGCTATGCCACCCTCGCCTTGTCCGAAATGTGGGGGATGACCCGGGATACGGACGATGACGATGCGATCAAGGAGGCGCTCGAGAAAGCCGTGGAGGTGATCCTCCGTTCGCAGAACCCCGGCGGCGGATGGCGTTACCAACCACAGGCCAACGGCGGCGAAGACCTCTCGTGCACCATGACCGTCTTTCACGCCCTGGCCTCAGCCCGTCAGGCGGGCATCGCGGTTCCGAACGAGACCATCGCAAAAATGGTCGAGTTTCTCAAGGGAGTTCGAGAAACCCAAACCGGCGGCTTCACCTACGACGGCCGCCCCAAAAAACTGTCCGCTGCCTGTACTGCCGGTGGCATCTACATCGCGCAGCTCGCGGGGCAGCGGGACACGGAATTGGTTAATACCGCGTTCCGCTACCTCAATAGCCTGTCCCCCGGCATCTTCGGCGAGGGCACGCCATACTATTACTACTCCCACTACTACGCGATCCAGGCGATGGTGCAGGCGGGCGACGAGGAATACTCCAAATGGTACCCCCAGGTCCGGGACGCGCTGATCAGCAAGCAGACCGCCCAGGGGGCCTGGGGCAGAGCCAAGCCTGGCAGCCCCTCCTACGAGACGCCCATGGCGATTATTATTTTGGCCACCCCCCATCGCTACATCCCGATTTATCAGAGGTGATGAATAAAGTCCCACCGCACCCGATGCTGAAGGCATCAAAATTAATGATAGCCCAGAATTTTAATCCGGGGTCCCGGGCAGCATTGACCACGTTCGAGTCGTGCCCGATGCTGAAGGCATCAAGGCTAACAGCCCCGGATTTCAATCCTGGGTACAAATCACCATTGAAAACGGCGTCCTGAAGGGACGCAGGAAACACGGCGACAACATGCCCCAATCCCTCCATTCCAACTTTGTCCACATCGTGTTCTCGACCAAGAGCCGCGAACCGATGATTGGGGACGATGTGGCCGGGCGAATCCACTCATATCTCGCCGGGATCGCCCAGGACCAGAGCGCCGTGTCGATTTCCATCAACGGGATGCCGGACCACGTCCATTTGTTGATCAAATCATCCAAGACGGTCGCCGACGCGAACTTCATGAAGGAGTTAAAGGGAGGTTCATCGAGCTGGATCAACAAGAACAAGATCATCCCTGGGCATTTCAAATGGCAGGCCGGATACGGTTGGTTCAGCGTGAGCCCAAAAGATACGGACCAGGTGGTGTCCTATATTCAGAACCAAGCCGAGCATCACAAGAAGGTCACCTTCCAGGAGGAATACCGGAAGTTCTTGAAATCCTACAACATTGAATATGACGAACGATATGTGTGGGACTAAATTGCGGCTTTCCGGCGTCCTTTCAGGACGCATTTTCCGGACCAATAAATACCCAGGATTGAAATCCTGGGGTGTTAACCGTGATGCTTTCAGCATCGATTGTGTATCCGGCGTCGCGGGTTCTGACCGCGACGTCTTCAGCATCCTCCACTGCGTATGCCTGGCCTTGCTCCTTGCATGGTCTCACGCGTGTCCGGCCGCCGAGCCGGCGGCTTCGCCATCCGGTATTCCCGAGAGCGCGATTGCCGCCCTGCAGACGGAATTGGCCGATGCGGGCGTGGCCACCTCAACGGTCAGGAAGCGGCGGGCATACAAGAACGTCGCCCGAAATGGGGAGGGCCTGCTAGAGACCTCCCTTGCAGCTGCCAACCGATGGCGCGTCCTGGGGATCGTGTTTCAGGCCCGCGCGCGCCTGCTCGGTCTCGAGAACTCCGACCGCAACCGTGAAGCCCTTCTTGAGACCTGCGCCAACCTTGCCGAGGCGCCCGACGAACATGCCGAGCTTCGACTCGAAGCCGACCTGCTGCTTTCGGAAATGGCCCTCTCGACCAAGGGTGCGGACGTGCAAGCGCGAACGCGTGCACTGGAGGAGTTGATCAAGCGTTACCAGGGCACGCCGGCTGAAGCCAAAAGCCTCATCATCGCCTCGCAGATCGCGCTCAAACTGGGCGCCCTCGACCTGAAGAAAACTCTCTTCACGACCATGATGGAACGTTTTCCCGCTCATCACGCTGTCATTCAGTGGCGTCGGGAACATGTCGGGTCGGCCATGCTGGAAGTCATGTTCGCGGGATCTTTCGAACGGGTGGACGGTGTGCCATTGAATTTCCCGCTCGATCTGATGGGGCACCTCAGCATCATGGTGTTCTGGTCGCAGGACACGCCGGGCTTCGAACTCTACCTCAAGCAGGTCAAGGAGCTGGAGGTCCAGTATCCAGGCCGATTCGATGTCTTCAGCTTCAACCTGGACGAATTGCCGGACGGCGGAATGGCGACACTGCGCAAGCTGGAGCTGGACTGGACGGTCATGCGGCTGCCGGGCGGAAGAAATCATCCGGCATTCAGTAGCTATGCACAGAATGATCCGGCCGGCATCTTCGTCAATGCGTACGGACGCGCTGCGCTGTCGCCGAAGGGGGCGCAGGGAGAAAAGTTCGAACTCGATGCCCGGCGGATCTCCGATGAGCGTTACCTGGCTCAACTGCAGTCACTGTTCATTGGGGATTTCTTGGTGACGGCGGAGCCGGATCAACGTCAAACACCGAAGTTGGCAGCCATCCAAGAGTGTTTCATTGCCGCGCCCTTCCGCTATCGGCTGAAGCCTGGGCAGG
Source organism: Verrucomicrobiota bacterium (assembly GCA_027618625.1). Taxonomy (GTDB): domain Bacteria; phylum Verrucomicrobiota; class Verrucomicrobiia; order Verrucomicrobiales; family DEV007; genus JAGROY01. Next base: position 2,989 of record JAQCER010000182.1, on the reverse strand, counting down.
CCCTCGCGAACTACACGAAGGCCGCAAAATTGTGCGCTGACGCCATCAAGACAGAGCCAAAGGCAGACATCGCAGCGCTTCGTAACAGAAGGATCATTGCCTTGATGGGCATGTGGAACCTGGCCGGCGAGCCGGCGTATCTGGCCGAAGCGGTTAAAGAGGCGAAGGCGGCGCTCGCGATGACCTTGCCGCCCGGCGCGGACCTTGTCGCGCGGTTTTGTCTGGCGAAGGACACGCTTCGCACGAGTGAGACGGTGAAAATGGAGGCTGTTGTGTCCGCTTTCCTCGCGGACTGCGGCGGAGCCGAAGCGCCTGCGTCGGCCCTTGCAGCGGCGGCCATTCTGGCGCTGGACGCCAACGCACGCGATCTTCACGAGCGCACCCGCGCCACATTGCTGGCCGTTCCAGTGGACGATAATCCTACGCCGTGGCCGGTTGCCGCCTTTCTGCGCGATCGGTTGCATACATACAGCCTGTTGAGGGCCAACCTCATCTCGCACGGTAGACAACACGAACGCCAGATGCCGATCCGCGGGTACATGAGCAATGTCGGTGGGGAGCCAAGAACAGACCGCCTGCCGGAGATCGCGCTCAAGACCCTCGACGGCGGCACGCTGAGCCTACCGCAGGACACCAAAGGCAAACTGACGCTGCTGGTCTTTGTCGAGCCGTCCGCTGAACCCGATGCGGAGTTTCCCATCGACATCGGGGAAGGTGAAGACAAGAGGCCACACCATCATTATCTCCAATTCGCGTGCGACCTGGCAGACAGACATGTCAACAAAGACGTCACTACGATCGCGGCCTTTTTGTCCGAAGATGCCCAACGCATCGATGCCCTGATGAAAACAAGGGAACTGACCTGCCAGGCCGCCATCGTGCCCGGCGGTCTTGCCAACCCGATGGTGCGCCGACTGGGCGTTCTTTCAGCGGATCGTATCCCGAACGTTTTCCTGCTCCGCCGCGACGGCTCCATCGCGTGGCACGCATCGGGACTGCCATACGAAGATAGCGAGAGATTTGTAAACATGCTCGCCTCGAAAGTCCACATCGAGGCCTATGAAGTGGAGACGGCCTGCCAGGCTCTTGAGAAAGGCAATTTCAAGGAGGCGGCACGCGTTTTCGGCGGCCCCTATCTTCCCTGGGACCCCGATCGTTTCGGCTGGCGAGGCCCGAGATACCACGGGCAGGCTCTGGCCTACATGGGCCTGAAGGACTGGGATGCCGCGCTCGAGTCGATCGAGAAAGCGATCGACGCCCAGAAATTGCGCTACTTCCAGGGCCGAAGAGACAAGAACCCAGAGCAGTGGCGAAAGGAAGCCGCCACGGTGACGATCAATCACCCGGATGACACCCTGGTGGAACTGTGGGACACCAAGGCCGAGATTCTCGACAAGCTTGGCCGCAAGGACGAGGCGGCCCAAATGCGTAAGCGCGCCGCAGAGCCAGCCAGAGCAGATGATCCGAGCAGATACAAGTCGACCCACGAGAGATTAAAAGACTGGTTAAAACAACACAGAATGGAGGCACAAAAATGAAGAAACACGACATCATCAAGAGCGTATGGATCATGACGATCCTGGCCATATCGACATCCGTCTTTGCGGCGGGGAAACCAGCGCCGGTCAGCCTGACCCCCGAAGGGAAGATACTCGAGGCACATTACAGCAAGATGCTGGCTGATCTCAAGCAAGAGATCACGCGCCTGGAACCCAAGGTGGACGAAAAGAAGAAGGCCGAATTCACCAACCAGCTCAGTACTCTTAGCAGTATCCCGCCTGTTACCAAGATCGTCCTGGGCAATCCACGCTCCGTGAAATACGGCCCGGACCACCCTGCCTTTACTGAAAAACAGAAAGAGATCCTTCCGGCGGTCAGAGCTGTCATGAAGGACGTTGACGCGTTTCTAGGCAGCGAGAAAGATCTGGCCATCATGGCCAAATTTGCATTGCTGACGCATGCCACGCCGAATCATTTGGCCCGGTTTGCGCAAAAGGGCGAAGAGGAGAAGGCGCTGATCGATAAGCTCCTCAATGACGACAAGCTCGTTGTGCAGGCCATGACGATGGGAGGGGCCGGCCCCGGACGTTACGGCCAGGCGATGCGGAACTACACGGCTATTCAAAGAGCCACGAAGCGCTCTCACGAGGGTTTCTTTCAGGTTTGGGCCCTGGCTGTATCCCTTCAGTGTACGGGCGATACCTATGTCTATCCCGATATTCCAGCGGAAAAGTCCCTGGTCAAGTACTACCTGAATTACCTGAAGGCATACGACGACGGCATACTGGATCCCGCCTTTTCTGAATTGGGCGGTACAGGATGGAACTATCGATTTGTGTTTCCAGACTCCTACACGCTTGAAGATATCGACTGGATCAGAAAGGTGATGCGCAACTACCGTCCCGACCATATGCGCTTAGCTTACAGATGGCGCTATTGCCGTATCGTTAGAAGCGACATCCCCTATGGCCGTATGGCCGATGCGAAGGTCGTAACCGATTTGGGCCTGTCACGCATTCAGGGCTTCTTCCTCGAAGGCGGTATCTGTGGGCCGCGCGCTTTTGTCGGGCAAATATCGGGCTATGCCTTTGGGATACCTACTCGTCGCGCACCCTCCCCGGGACATGGCGCCATGGCCCACTGGACTCCGGACGGATGGACGACAGTCCTGGGACCACACTTCTATTTCTGCAAGCACATTAATGGAATGCCCCCCATGGATTTTCTGTTGGAATCACAGGCGCAACAGGATCCCAAGGGGTACAAACAGGTGCTGAAGTGTGAGTGGTTAGGGAAAGCTCTGGGCGAAGCTGCCCCGCGTGACTACGGAGCAGGCGGTGGTTTCTGGCGATTGCTAGGTTTCTACAGAAAACAGGTCATCGTCGAAGATCAGAAAATAAAAGACATCGGGACCACGGGTGAAGAACTCGCAGAATCCAATGTGAGTAGCGAGAAGGAAGAGATCGCGCAGATAGAGATCCCTGAGAAG
>JAQCER010000181.1 GCA_027618625.1 Verrucomicrobiota bacterium | reverse complement strand
TCATGCCTTCGTCACGCTTGTGCCAGTTCGGGAACCAACGGCGATCTACTTTTAAGCCTCCGGTGCAATTGAACTCTGATTCCGGCGAGATCAGATCTGTCTCAAGCGCGGCGAGGGCTACCGGAACTTTGAACGTGGATGCGGGGGGATATTGGCCCTGATAGGCTCTTGCATACAGCGGCTTGCGCTTGTCTTCGATCAGCTTGGTGTAGTCCGCCTGGCTGATCGCTGGTACGAAATCATTAGGGTTGAACGTGGGATAGGATGCCATCGCGATAATGTCGCCATCCCACACGTCCATGATCACTACTGCCCCGGCACGGGTGTTACTGCGCAAGGAGGATTCTGCGATCTCCTGGAATTCCCTCTCGATGGTCATCACGACGTGATTTCCTTCGACGGGGGCTCTACGGATGTCTTCGGATAGTTTGTTGCCGTCGTCGTCGAAGATGACGTTGATCTCGCCTGGCTTTCCTGCGAGATATTTCTCGTAGGTTTTTTCTAGTCCAATACGGCCTTCTCCTTCGATGGTGATTGGCTCACCAATGGAAATGGGGCCAGTCGGCAGGGTGCGTGATTTCTTACTTACGTAGCCCATAAAGTGGGCAGCCAGGGTCTGGTGTGGGTAAGACCTGTAATACGTCGGCTGCACTTTGATGCCGGTGAGCATTTCTTTCTGAACGTCCTCCCAGTCGGAACGCTTCACGAGACGGGGATTGATGAGTGGCACCCAGCGGCGGTTGATGTAGTGATCGAGGATCTCTTTGTCATTGATGGCCCAAGGCATGTCTGGTGTGCGCTTGTCGAGGAACTCGATGCGCTGGCGCGCGTATGCGAGAATCTGCACAGGGTTCGGATCATCCCAACGCGGAAACTGGATAGAATAGTAAAAGCCTACCTTATTTTGAGCCAGGCAGTAGCCGTTGCGATCGACGATCTGCCCACGCGGAGCGGGCACCGTCAGGAGCAAGGTGCGTGCGTCTTGTTGGGTCTGCCAGGTGGCAACAATTGCGGTATCGCCGCCAATGCCCTGATTCAATGGAACCTCTGGAGGCAGGTCTGCTGGATCATAAGAACTTTCTGGCACAGCTTCCGGCTCGGGAATGAATAGATCGTTGGGCACCGCTGGCGGCTCTGGCACATCCTGCAACTCCCAATCCTCGGCGGGAAAACTGCCACCGGGCACGGCCTCCTCGGTCTCCGGTACGTCGCTCACGATTGGCATATCTGCCTGCAAGTCGTCATCCTCGACGACTTCTGCCCACCGAGTTTCTTGTGCGAAAGTGGTCAGGATGCCGCAACAGGTCACGAGAGCAGTGAGCCGCAGGAGCGGATGCTTTTTGGGAAGTAGTGGATTCGGCATGATTTGGAGTTCTTGAATTTCTAGCACAGAAAGTGAGTCGAGCGAAGAAAAAGGGCTGAAGATCGGCGGTTATTCAGTGAGTCTTAAGAAATTGGACGATCTCGGCGGCCAGTTTGGAACTGATTCCGTTCACTGCGGCCAGGTCATCGATCGACATTTTCCTCAATCGGGCGACTGAGCCGAATACCTTGAGCAGCACTTGCTTCCGACTCTGACTGATGCCAGGGCAGTCATCGAGGACACTTTCGTCGATCCGTCGTTTCATGAGCAGCTGGTGGTAGCCGGTGGTTCGGGGGGCGAATCCAGCCGGGATCCGCTGCAGCAGCCGCAGGGCTCCCATGTCGTGGGGGAGGATCAACGGTTCGGAAACTCCAGGCCGGTAGATCTCCTCAAACTCCTTTGCCAGCCCGATGAGCGGCAGGTCGTGCAGCCCCAGTCGTTTCATCTCGCCCATGGCCGATGAAAGCTGGCCCTTTCCTCCATCTACAATCACGAGATCTGGCAAACGAACAAATCGCCCAGAAGAGCCCTTACCTTTGCTGCGTCCTTCCAGCGATTCGCCGATGCGGCGCAGCGCTTCGAGAGGATCCTCCTGCGTCGCGTCCGCCGTCTCCGGTTCGGCCTCGCGGGCTTCCAGCAGGATGCGCGAATAGCGACGGCGCACGACTTCCGCCATACTGGCGAAGTCGTTCTGTCCCTTTACCGTCTTGATACGGTAGCGCCGATAATTGTGGTTATCGGGTTCGCCGTTCTTGAATCGCACCATTGAGGCTACGCAGTGGGTCGTTGAGATGTTGGAGATATCAAAGCATTCCATGATTGCTGGCAGAGTATCCATACGGAGCACTTCCTGCAGTTCTTTCACATCGTCGACAGGATTGATCGCGGAGGGCACGCCGCGGCCTCTATTGAACTTACGCTTCGGGGCCAGGGTTTTACGGAATGAGTCGAGCATGTCGCGCAGTTCCGCCGCACGTTCAAAGTCGAGCTTGGCTGCTGCGCTCTGCATTTCCTGCTCCAGTGCTGCCACCGTTTCCTTTGACTGCCCGTCGAGGAAGCTGCACGCATTATCCACGCGGGTGAGATAGGCTGCCCGCTCGATTTTGCCGATGCACGGTGCTGTGCAATTCTTGATGATGTCATCATTGCAATGCTTGTAGTCGTGCTCGCCCGGGCGCATCGGTCGGCACGAACGGAGGCCAAATTCGCGATTCATCCAGTTGATCGTCGTGCGCAGTGCTCCCGAGTGGGCAAATGGACCAAAGGGTGCGTTACAAAATAACTTGATCAAATATTAAGGTTTGTTAATGATCTGTATGACCTCAATGGTGCAGCAGATCAGAACTCGCTATGAACTCCTTTGTCCCGCTCTGGCCGAAAAGCAACGGCGCTTGTATTTAGCAGCCGAGGCCAGAGCACTCGGCCGTGGGGGGATCTCCAAAGTGGCGAAGGCCACAGGGACTTCACGCAATACCATCGCAGCTGGCCTCAAAGAGTTGGATCACTCCGAACCACCACCTCTTGCGCCATCGCCTAACATTGCAGAAGCAGACTCCGATGATGGTGAAAAGAAAAAGCGACGCCGAACGCGCGGAGGCCGACTTCCAGTTCCAGCAGAGAAGCGCCACCGGAAGCCAGGAGGCGGACGCAAACGCACCACGACACTCGACCCGACCCTCAAGAGCGATTTGGAGGCCTTACTTGAGCCTTTCGCCGCCGGTGATCCGTGCTCCCCACTACAGTGGACGTGCAAATCTGTGAGCGCCCTCACCGACGCGCTCAACAAACAAGGACACAAGACAAGCACACGCATGGTGCATGAGCTGCTTATCGAAATGCGCTACACGATGCAGGGCAACAAGAAGACCAAGGAGAGCGGAAGCCATCCCGATCGCAACGCGCAATTTCTCTTCATCAACGCCAAGACTAAAGAGTTCCAAACCCACGGAGAACCCGTCATTTCGGTCGATACCAAGAAGAAAGAACTCGTGGGCCAATTTGCAAACAAGGGTAGCACGTGGCGACCAGAAGGTTGCCCGGAAGAAGTCAATGTCCATGATTTCATGGATCCTGAGAAAGGGCGCGCCTCCCCCTACGGGATCTACGATCAAGCAAAGAACCTAGGATTTGTAAACGTCGGATTGAGCGCGGACACCTCAGAGTTTGCGGTGGAAAGCATTCGTCGCTGGTGGTTAAGCATGGGAAAAGAGACCTATTCCGAGGCGAGCAGACTGTATATTGTTGCCGATGGTGGAGGTAGCAATTGCTCTCGGGTGCGTCTTTGGAAAACCGAGCTTCAGCGCTTCGCCGATGAGTCAGGACTCGTCATAGCCGTGAGCCACTTCCCTCCCGGGACCAGCAAGTGGAACAAGATCGAGCATCGGATGTTCTCGCACATCAGCCAGAATTGGCGAGGGAGACCGCTCACTAGCATTGAGACGATCGTGAGCTTGATCGGATCGACTAAAACCAAACCGGGCCTAACGATCAAAGCCGTTGTGGATGCCAATCATTATGCCAAAGGAATTAAAATTACCGACGCTCAGATGAATGCGCTGGATCTACGAAGAAACACGTTCCATGGAGAGTGGAATTACGAAGTGCATCCAACCAACAATTGATCAGTTTATTTTGTAACGCACCCAAAGTAGCGCGCCCCGTCTTCCTTGCGCACCCTGGCGAGCTGAAACCGCGGCCATGGTTCCTCCAGATGAACCTTCACCAGGAGGAAGCGCTTGTCGTCGCGAAAGCTGACATTGTACTTCGGCCGGTATTCTTTGATCAGCTTGCCTTCCAGCAGCAGGCTTTCCGCCTCGTTGCGGACAGTGTGAATCTCAAAGTCCCAGATGCTCTTGATCAACGCCCGCGTCTTCAGGTCCGCCATCTTGCTGCGGGCGGGGGTGAAGTAGCTGCTCAAGCGTTTACGCAGGCTCTTGGCCTTGCCAACGTAGATGATGCGGTTCAGGCGGTCACGCATCAGGTAAACCCCTGGCTTATGGGGCACCTCATGCAGCTTCTTGTGCAGGTCGGGTTTCTCTTTCTTAAAGTCTTCAGCCACTCTTCACTGTGGCGCGGGCTCTTCAGTTCCGCAAGGATCTGGCCTCCAGTGTACTCTGGAGCCATGGAAGGCCTACAAGCCTACGTTATACTCATTCCGCGTGTTGAAGCCGCCAGACTTTTCGTTGCACGGGTAAGTATCGCCACCCTTGCCCCCCGCAATTTGCTCCAAGTCTTCGTCAGAGAGCTCGCTGCCCTGATCGACGATGTAGGGCAGGCGGACGAAAATCCTGTTAGGCGACTCCTGAATCAACTCAACAATCACATTTTCCGGCAGCTTGTTGTTCAGCTGCATTTCGATGGTCTGCTTCGGATTCTCCAATAACATCCGGCGGTACTTCCGGTATTTGGGCGCGTTTTTGATCACGATCTCCTCGATCTCGCAGCGGGTGAGTTCTTTGGTAGCCATATGTCATGCCTGTTTAGATTGAAGATATGTTCACCGGAAATGTAAGCTCCATATTAAGAATGTTTAGTATAATTTAATTTATCTTCCATAATTTATGTTACCAATGCAATTTTATTCCTCTTCCAATTGCATTTGATTGCATCGCTAGATTTCAGTTACAAATTATTGCAAGTCAACGTTTTAGACTGTCTTTCTCCCGGTTTTGCCCGATCTACCCGTAACCGTTCCTGAAAACATCGGGGAACAGATGAACATCGTTTCAACACTCACATCCCCCCTCTGTATCCGAATCTTCGGCTTCGGCATGCTGTCGACGTTTGCGGGTGGGATCCGTCTTACCCTTCTCCCGCCCTAAGGAGTGAACGCCTGACCTAAGTGAAGAAGGAGGGGTTGCGAGGCGCGCAAGATTCCCAATTTCTATTTAAAATTAGGAAAGTGTGCGTGAGCAGAGCTTTCGTAGTGCGATTTATTGAAGGATTTTACATTTCGTTGTCTAATCAGTCAGTGATCCGGGGGGTATACTGAAATCACATTTCCCTCACCGATGCCTCCAGATAACGAAACCGCCGGGATACTTGGCAGCGAGGCGGGAATGGCCCGCCTCTTCGGCAAGGAGGCTCGTCGGCAGCATCACGGAGGCGATGACAGAAAAGATGAAGTTGGGTTGGTTCACGATTTGCATCTGGTTCGTTTTGATTGCGTCTTTCGAATCTCGGACGCTCGCGGGAGAACGGGCCATGATCCGGGATTCATTGTAGTATTCGTCAGGATTACGTGGCCGACTTCCTCGAGAAGCTTGAGGAGCACGTGCGGAATCGCATGCGTTGACCTGGATTCAGGGAAGCACCGTCAGACGGTAATCGCGCTTTCCAGCCGGGGCATTGACGTCCAGGAATGAAATTGTCGGCCTACCCGCCGTAATCGTCGCGAGTAGCGACCAGCTCGCGAGATCGTCCGAGGCCTCGACCTGGTAGGTCGTGCCGCTGGTCACCTGGGCCTCAATGGCGAACCCGTCGGGAGTCAGGCGGGCCAGCGTGAACTCGGTCGCATCGAGAGCCGTCAGAAAGCGCTCGACGACAAAGGTTCCGAGACTGAAGGCGCTCGCCTGGCCCGCGATGTTGCCGGAGGCGAAATGGATGCCGCCAAAGATCCGACTCACCCCGGCCTCGTCGGCGGCGGCGGTGAAGCCGGGAAAGCTCCTCATCACGCCGGGAAGAGCGTCGGAACCCGTTGTGAAGGGGACCGCGTCGGTTCCGAAATAGGCCGCCAGCACGGTGGCACTCGAGCGGCTGAAAGTGCTGTGCCCCGAGGTGTATTCCGGAAAGGGTGGCGTCGCGATGAACGGCAGCCACGCGGCGTCCAGCACCGTTGAGGGATTGCCATCCGTGTCGGCCTCCCGGATGGCAGTGATCGGGCGCCAGTAGTCGTAGACGTACTTCGTTTCCCACGCGATGATGGCGGCGTCCGCCACCGCGAGCGAGACGAGTCCGTAAAGGCGGGCCTTTTCCTCCAGGGTGAGCGCCTGGGCCTGCGCGACATCCTGCGCGATGTTGAGCCAATGTCCGGGAGGGGTTTTGGTGCCGCCGCCATCGGCCCAGAACTGGGCGATTTCGCTCTGATCCGCTGTCCGCGTGACACTGGTCGTACCTCCGATGTTCTTTACCTGGTCGAATTCAAGAGCGTAGGCGGCGCTGCTCAAAGCTGGCGGCGGCTGGGGGCGAAACATGTCGCCCCGTGCCATCGCGAAGGGCACCACCGCGCCCCATTGCGGAAGGAGAGCGGGTGCAAAACCCGGGAGCGTGGGCCGCCACTTGCCGGGCACCGGATCAGGCGTGTAGGGGACCGCGGCGTCGGACCCATCGCCGCTGCGGAAGGCGATCATCGCCATCCCCCGGGCCTCGCCCCAGGCGACGCCGGCGTCCTTCGCCGCACCGTCGGACACGGTGGCGAGCGTCGCGGTGTAGGAGGCAGCGATCTGCCCGAGCACCGTGGCGTTTCCAGCGTAAACGTTTTCAAGAACCATGCGCGCGGCGGCACAGGCGGCTGCCTCCTTGGAGGCACCGACGGGGGC
>JAQCER010000180.1 GCA_027618625.1 Verrucomicrobiota bacterium | reverse complement strand
GACAGAATTCAAGACATCTGGTCAAGAGATGCGAATGGGGCCGCATCTCCGCCATAGAACTGGCTCAATTTACCGTACAGCGAATCAACCAGCATGCGCCAGCAACCGGGAACGAAGGGTATTCTCGTCAGCCGAATTCACCGTTTCCACAACTTCCCCGTCCTTGAAAATCATCAAACTGGGAACATTTCGGATCCCATATTTCTGCGCGACCTCGGGACATTTATCGATATCAACCACAAAAACCGTGGCTTTTCCATCGACCGAATCTGCTACCCGCTGGACGACGGGTGCCACTTTTCGGCAGGCGCCTGACCATTCTGCCTCAAAACTCACAAGCACCGGCTTGTTGCGGAAGATCACATTTTGAGCGAATTCGCTCGTTTCTACCGGCGGTTGCTTAGCGTCAGAAGTTCCACTAACCCCTGACAGCACGCGCCAAGCGACGAGCATTCCGGCGAGCAGCATGCAAAATGTCGGTGATTTCATGACTGTAAAAAGCCATACTATCGTAGGCAAAAGAAAATACAATCACATTTACCATAAATTTCCACTATACCTATCATTCCACGATAAACCATGGATTCAGCAAATTTGCTTTGTTGTAGGTGAGAGGCTGCCGTGTTCCGAAATCGAGAACGGAGCGACCAGCCCCTTCAGCAACGGCATGAGCCGCAGCAGTGTCCCACTCCATGGTCGGCCCCAGCCGGGGATAGACAGTGGCGGCCCCGGAGGCAACGAGGCACAGTTTCAACGAACTGCCGGAGGACAGAAATTCCACCACTTTCCCATTGGCGCGCAAATCATTGACGAATTGTTCGACCTCGGCCGACATGTGCGATCGACTCGCGACCACGGTGACTGCATCGGCGTCGGTATAATGAGGGCCTCCCTCCAGCCTTTCGGGTGAACCGGCTCCAATCCGCTGCCATGCGCCGCGCGCTTTGACCGAATAGTAGAGGGTTTCGGTTACTGGCTGATAAACCACCCCGGCCCATGGAGCTCCCCGGTGGATCAGGGCAATATTGACGGTAAATTCGCCGTTCCTTTTTACGAACTCCTTGGTGCCATCGAGCGGGTCGACCAGCCAGAACCAGTCCCAGTGCCTTCGCTCTTCAAATGGCAGCGTCTTGGTTTCTTCGGATATGACAGGAACTCCTGGGTAGAGCCGGGCCAGATCTTCCAGAATGATGGCGTTAGCCCTTTTATCTGCTTCGGTGATGGGCGAGTCATCCGCCTTGGTTTCTACGGAAAAATCCTTGTTGTAGACGTCAAGGATGGCCGCCCCCGCCCGCTCGGCCGTTGCCAGCAACGGGGCAATATCAAAGATTTCCCGATCGATCATCGGCCAGCAAATTCGTAAGCGGGGGGCTCCACTTATGCCGGAGCACCAGCGAGGTCACCCGAGAACCCGCCGTCAGAGGATTGCTCTGGCTTAGGTGCCTTCCGCTCCTCCTCTTTCTCCTTTGGAAGTTCCGGCGGCTTCGGCGACTTCGGAGGATTCCCCAAATGGCCGGTCGCCATGATTTCCTCAATGTGGGCGCAATTCAGCGTCTCGAATTCGAGCAAAGCCTGGGCGATCGCTTCCAGCTTGTCGCGGTTAACCGTCAGGATCTCAGTCGCCTTGGCATAGGCCTCGTCGATCATACGCCTCACTTCGCTGTCAATTTTCTGAGCCGTATCTTCAGAATAATCGCGACCACGCCCCATGTCCCGGGCGAGGAACACATGCTCATGGTTGTCGCCATATTCGACCATTCCCAGTTCCTCGCTCATCCCCCACTCGCAAATCATTTTCTTCGCAAGCGCCGTTGCCTGACGAATATCGCCTGCAGCACCATTGGTGACATCACCGAATACGATTTCTTCTGCGACACGGCCCCCCATGGTGACAATCAGGTTGTCCAGCAACTCATTCTTACGGTTGGTGTATCTGTCCTCAACGGGCAACCACATCGTCGACCCAAGAGACGGGCCGCGGGGAATGATGGTGACCTTGTGAAGCGGCTCCGTGTGCTCAAGCACCATAAGGCAGATGGCGTGCCCGGCTTCGTGGAAAGCGGTATTTTCTTTCTCCTTCTCAGACAGCGCCAGGCTACGGCGCTCCTTGCCCCAGCGGACTTTGTCGCGGGCTTCTTCGAGCTCAGGCAGCTCAATCGATTTTTTCCCCTTCCTCGCCGCCAGCAGCGCAGCTTCGTTGATCACGTTTGCCAACTCGGCTCCAGAATAGCCAGGCGTGCCGCGGGCTATGACTTCGAGGTTCACATTCTCACCAATCTTTACGGACTTGGCGTGCACCTTGAGGATTTCCTCTCGTCCCTTCACATCGGGCAGATTTACGGTGACCTGGCGGTCAAATCGACCGGGCCGCAACAGTGCTGGATCGAGAACATCCGGGCGGTTCGTGGCAGCAATGATGATAACGCCCTCTTGGGTGTCAAAACCGTCCATCTCAACGAGTAGAGCGTTCAAGGTCTGCTCACGCTCATCGTGCCCACCGCCCATGCCATGGCCGCGATGGCGACCGACGGCATCGATCTCGTCTATGAAAATCAAGCACGGTGCACTTTTTTTGCCCTGCTCAAACATATCGCGCACCCGTGAGGCACCAACACCCACGAACATTTCGACGAAGTCAGAGCCGCTGATACTGAAGAAAGGCACGTCCGCCTCGCCGGCGATCGCCTTTGCCAGCAACGTTTTGCCAGTTCCTGGAGGGCCTACCATCAATACACCTTTTGGAATCTTACCCCCCAAGCGCTGAAATTTTTTCGGATCCTTAAGGAACTCGACAAGCTCCCAGACTTCCTCCTTGGCCTCTTCGACGCCCGCCACCTCCTTGAACGTGATGCGGTTTTTGTCCATCGCCAGCAGCTTGGCCTTGCTTTTGCCAAAGCTCATCGCTCCGCGTCCCGCCATTTTCATTTGTTGGCGGAAGAAGAAATAGATGATCAAAATCAGGATAAAGAGAGGGAAAAGGGTGACGAAAAATGAGCCAACCCAGTCCACATGGGTGCGGAAAACCGGGGTAATTCCATTTTCTGCCAATAACTTCTCCACTTCACCCGGAGCCGTTCCAGTAGCGCCCCATCCAACGATGAATTGCGTGGAAAAGCGCGTGGGAACGGTCATGTCTCCGACCTGCTTGTTATACCAGCCGCTGATCAGCTGGCGCCCCTTGTCAGGTTCGATCACGATCTCCAGGGGCTTCTTGTCATCGCTTATGATCTTCAGCGCGCCAGAAGTACTCGCATCATCCCCCACCCCTACAGTTTTGGGGAAAAGCTCCCTAAATTGCGGATAAGTAAGTTCGTCACCGCCGCGATTCCCCTGTCCATAGAAAATAGCCCCGACAATGAAGCCCAGCGCAATAGTGAACAGGATCAATCCACGCCAGTTGAAGCTCTGGTCGTTCGACCCCTTTGGGTCATCATTCCGGGACTTGTTTTCAGACATCAGTAGTAGTTTGAGGGACGAGCGTATTCTTAAATTCCCTACTAAGACTACCATACGACGCCGTCCGGTGCAATGGAAGCAGGTTGCTTGACGTTCGGCGGGGGGGGAAGGGGTTGTCAAGTGAAACGGAATGGACTAGAGCATCCGGAAACCGACCGCCGCCGGTACCCTCGGCGCATTCGAGCCTTCCGCATGGATCCCACTGACGAAAAAACGACCATTCCCAGAAGTCGCTCAGAAGCAAATTCTGAGGAGTCTATCTTTGGGCGGCGTCGACGGAATCCGCTGCGCTGGTTCAAAGGAGGGATGGGGTCGCCTCCCCCCGGCACCCAGTTGCTCCCTGTTCTGATACAGGTTTTTGCCGGATTCAGCAAGCTGGACGGCGAGATCGTTGCCGAGGACATCGACTCCAGCCTGGGATTTCTGCGCTACGACTACCCCGAGGCGGTGCACAGTGAGCTGCAGCGCCTCTACAAGAAGGCTCTACAGGAAGACCAGGATCTCAATCAGGTCGCTGCCCAACTGGCGGCGCAGCTCACCGTGGAACAGAAAGTCCTGCTGGGAATTCAGCTCTACCTGCTGATCTCCAGAGCGCATATTCCAAAGCAGCAACTGGTTCTTTTTTACCGATTCATGACGAATCTTGGAGTCGCGACCGAGGCGATAGACATCGTCTACCAGCTCAATCCGGATCAACCTGCGGATGCGGAGGCCGAAAAAGGCCGGTTTTCTGAAAGTCGGCTTGAATCGCTCCATGTCAGCGGCACTGAACCAGCGGACGTCGTTCTTCCGGGACTGCTTGATAACCAAAAACTATCGGCATTCCGTTACGGCACACTCGTGCTGGTGAAAAACACCGGTGAGGCACCGATTATCGTTCGAGGCCGGCAGCTCGCAAGTGGCGAGTTTTCGCGCATTTTCGACGGGCAGCGCGTCGTTGCCGGTGAATTCGTCCTCACTTACCACGATTTCAGCACTTACTTCAACGCGAAGAAAGGGGTGTCATCGACTCGTCTGTTTCTCGCCGTCGATGCTGACGGCCTGCCGTTTGTAGAACGAGAACGAACCCGCCAGAGCTGCCTTGAGGTGAGATTTGGCCTGCGCGTTCATGTGCGGGCGCTGGACACGTCGCAACTCCTTGTGAACGGCAAACGACTGGGGAAAGGCACCTCTACGGTCGTCGGCTTGCAGGATAAGGTGCTGTTCGCCGACAAATCCGAAGTCACTTTCGCTGAGTTGCAACGCCGAGCCCGCGACCTCGGCGGAAGATTTGACCTGAGGACCTCGAAGTCGGAATACCTCGTTTCCAACAATCCAGAGCTGCTGCAGATCGGTGATATCCTCTTGTCACCGACGACACGGGGCGAGATCCTGCTCAGGATCCGTTGTGACTACGATTCCAAATCCGGCGAGCTCGACGTCCTGAAGACGGATCGACCCATCAGCGTCGATGGCAGTCCGGTGCGCGATCACACCCAATTGCGCGATGGCGAGACCATCGTCCTTGGGGAAGGGCAGTACCTTCGTTGCTATTTCGGCGAGCGCATCATCGAAGAGGAGCGGAACATTATCAGCCACCTGGAGGTTTCCGACGTCAGCCATTACTACGGCAGAGAAAAGGCTCTGGATTCCATCAGCCTGTCTGCCCGCCGTGGCGAGATGATCTGCATCATCGGCCCAAGTGGTTGCGGCAAGAGCTCGCTGCTGCGGGTAATGGCCGGACATCTCAAGCCGAAGGAAGGCAAAGTGCTGATGAACGGCTTGCCGCTTTATTCGAAAGCGAACCTGCTCCAGCCCCTTATCTCGCTGGTGCCCCATGAAGACGCCTACGATCCCCTGCTCACGGTCGAGGAAAACATCACACTGGCCACGCGCATCCGATCGCCACACTTGAGAAAAGCCGAGCGTGACAAGCGGGTGGAATCCAAGCTTGTGGAACTGGGACTGAGCGAACGTCGGCATCGGCTGGCTGGCACCATGGCGGATAAGACGCTCAGTGGTGGCGAACGCAAACGGCTGAACATCGCTCTCGACATGATCAGCGTGTCTGACGTGTTCCTGTTTGATGAACCCACCTCCGGTCTTTCATCGAAAGATTCTGAGCACGTTCTCGAAATTATCCGCACCCTTGCGTTCAACAAGATCGTGCTCGTTACAATCCACCAGCCGAGCGCGCGCCTCTTCCAGATGTTTCACAAGGCACTGCTGCTGGACACCGGGGGCAAGCCGGTATTTTTCGGTCGCCCTGTGGAGATGCTGGAATACTTTCGCGAAGCCTATCGTGAAGAGATCCTCTCAGTGCAGCCAAGTGCCGACGACAGCGTGCTGCAACAACCCGTCGAATCGCTCGCGCCTGACTTTATTTTCGACGTTCTCGAGACACCCCTGCGTGACCTGAGCGGCGACATCCTTTACGAAGAAGACAGCCGCGGACACTACGCGCCAGCGCGAAGATTCACGCCGAACTTCTGGCGCGATCGCTTTCAGGCGCACCGCATCATTGAGGAAGTGAGAGCCACGCGAATCAAGCCGGAACATGCCACCGATGCGTCAGGCGCTGGAACTGCGGGACGTGCACCGCGGCCACCGCGGAAGAGAGTGCGCGACGAGGCTACGCAATGCATTGCCCTTTTCAAACGCTCCTTTCTCAGCAAGCTGCGCAATCGCTGGAACCTCACAACCACACTGCTGGAAGCACCGCTGCTCGCGATCCTGATCTCTTCGGTGCTCCGCTACTCTGAAGATGGCGGCTACACCTACCTCTCCGCATTCCACCTGCCGACCTACATCTTCATGAATCTTGTCTGCGGGATGTTCTTCGGGCTGACCAACAGCAGTGACGACATCATCCGGGACCGCGTGATTCTCCAGCGCGAACGCAACCATCGCCCCAGACTCGCCTACTACATCCTGACAAAACTTCTTTCGCTGGGACTCTTCGCCGCGATTCAGTGCGCCATCTATCTTGTGATCGGCAATGCGGTGTTGGAGGTCCGCGGGATGTTCCTGCTCCACTTCGCCTGGATGTTCCTCACCACCATGACGGGCGTCATCACGGGAATGGCCATCTCCGCCATCGTGCGCGACGGTAAGACCGCCTTCAACTTTGTGCCTGTCGTCCTCGTGCCCCAAATCATCCTCGGTGGCTCGCTCATCAAGTACGAGGAAATGAATCGAGACCTTGACCTTGCCTACACCATGCGGCAGTGGATAAAGAAAGACGCTGAAGGCAATCCTGTACAGGATCCGAGCAAGCTTTCCGTCCCGCTTATCTGCGAGTTCATGCCCTTGCGCTGGTCTTATGAAGGTGCCATTCTGTCCCAGCAGCGACTCAATCCCTGGGCGCGCAATCTTCAACGCCTGCAGGATGACATTGATCGCTATACGGAAATCAATCGCATCGGCGAACTGACTGAGGAACAGGGCGAAGCGCTCGACAATGCAAAGA
>JAQCER010000179.1 GCA_027618625.1 Verrucomicrobiota bacterium | reverse complement strand
CAATCCCCTCCAAGACATCCTTATTCAGCTATCATAGGCTCGTAGACATTTCCGCCCAGGCACTAGCTATAGCCAGTGGCTGAGCGGACCATTCCTTCCGCTTCATTCTCCACATAGACATTCAACAGAATCCTTTCTCCTTCCAGCGCGAGTTTTGGGCGGGCGGACATCTTTGCGAAGACTTCTCCGGGCGCAGTCCACTTCCACCTTCCACCAGACCGTGCGCTCGTAACTCGTAGAGATATCCGGTATCGAGCGAAGGTTCTCCATCCTGCACGCTTGCCCGGGTCAAGGACTGCGAATCGCCGACATTCCTACCGTCGCCCAGATCGACGGCGTTCTCGATCAAGTCGTGGGGAGCGTCCACGACGATATCGTTGTGCGCTGCGGAATCCAATCCGCTTTTGCCTCGACTGCCGGCATCCTTTTCAGGCTGGAGTATTCCCCAGATGGCATCCAGTGGAACCGACTTCGGGAGGCAGAGGTTCACGGAGACATGTTGGAATTGAGACTGACTCCGCCAGACTATCAGGGAGTGGGTTCCGCCTTCTTTCGAGCCAAGGTAAAGTCGTTTCGATGTTTCGATAGGTTTGCAGCACCTGTTTCGGCGCGATTCTTCCGATCCTTCAAGGCATTCAGTATCAGGAATAGACGAGCGCGCAGAAATGCTGTTGCGCCTGCGCTGCATAGAAATCAACGGGGAGTGGGATCGATTCTTTTGGTCGGCGTAATCGAAGATCAAACGGATCCAGAACGATGATTCAGAGGCCTATCGCCCGCGCCCGAAACAGCCTGCGCACTACCCGAAGCGGTCTAACACGCCCGGAATGAGCGGATCTGCACCCAATTTAATTCGGATGCGCCAGCTTCGCGTACCTGGTGATAAAGACCTTGCCGTTGGCGTCATGTATGAGGCTGACTCTTGAGAGCTGCCGCTTGCCCCAAGGGAGTGCCTCTTCCAATTGTTTGCCGATGGGGGAGGCGCGGTCGACGTGGGCGACGGGTTTGTCTGCGAATGCAACTCTTGGCAAGTCGATGTTGACGGCGATGAGCTTTTCCTTTTCCGACTCAGAAAAATCGGGATCAAAGATGTGGGCCTGAGTGATGGCTCCGAGGAACTCATAGGGCTCGGTGTCTTTTCTCTCCAAAAATTCCTGCATGGGATAGTCCTGCCCGAGAACGAATTGTTCCCAGCTCAGTTTCATGCCGTCCTCTTCTTCATAGATCATCAAAAGAAAACCGTAGGGATTCTTGGTGGTGGCGACGTAGTAGGGGAAGACAAATTTTGTCGGATCATCGAGCCTGCGCCCGGCTCCCATGATCTGGGTTTCGGTAACCTTGAAATCGCGCTGGACGTGTGTGGTGTGATATTCCTCGACCTTGCTCTTGATCTCGCTACCCCGGCGGATGTACTTGATGCGCTCATCGGTGCTCTTTGCATCAAGGAATGCCATGTAGGCAGCGCCCGCTTCTTCGCTCTTCTTGCTCGCCAGTTCTGCTGCGGCCATCGAGTTCCTGGGGGGCGGTGGCGTCATTTCATTTTCGGGTGGGGGCAGCTTGTCGATGGGGCTTTTGATCCGCGGGCGCAGTTTTGGCTCGGCGACTGTTTCAGGCTCTGGTGGTGCCGGACTGACCGCCGCGGGTGGGAGTGGGGGTGGTGGCGTCGCAGCGTCCGGCTCTGTGGCAGCGCCGGTGGAAGGATCCGGATCCGGTAAATCGGGTTCCGAGGTGGGCGATGGCAATGGGTCGCTGCTTGGTGCTTCCGCGGGCTGGCCGACTGGCGTAGCGGCCGCTTCGTCGCTGGTTTTCGCGGCGGGCGTTTCTCCGTCGTCGCCGCCACATCCTGCGAGCAGAAGAACGCAACAGAAAAAGACGAAGGGACGACAGCGGTGGACACAATTGCCCAAGGAGTCTGAAATTTGAGTGATGTTCATGTTACTTCGACTTTTGTAGAGCGTCGCGCCGACCCGCGCAACCCGGAAAAAGGAAGTCTGTGCAGGATTGCCTTCAGGCATTTGCAATTCGTTGCATTCTCCCTGAGAATGGAGCGATCTGCTGGTTTGAACTGAAGTGGAACTTAACAAGTATGAAACAGTTGCTTAATACGATTATTGCAGCGGGGATGCTCTCAGCCATCAGCGCCCGCCCTGCGGTCGGGGAAGATGTTGCGGGCGTTGTTTCCGCGGACGATCTGAATGCTGCTGTCGGGGCTCCATTGTTCCAGGATTCCGCCACGATTTGGGATGAAAGCGCGAGTGACGTAGCCAAGCGCCTGCAAATGCCTCAGGAATCGCAGACCAGCAGGCAGAGCAGTTTCCGCAAATACCCGAACAGCTCTTCGCGAATTCTGGGAGCTCGACCATTCTCGATGGCTCTCTATGGCGCGGGTGGCAAATCGGTGCGGCTGTCCCTGGTGTACGCAAACAAAGGAGATTTCTTCTCCGCCAATGGGGGAGGCGAACAACACTTTGATAAGGATGCGGTGAAACGTGGTGACGTACGCGAGTTTCGCAAAGCGATGGATGCGGACGAGAAAGCGATCACGTCGACTTTGACTGGGCTTTTGGGCAAAGCAAGATCGCAGTCTTTTGGTGAAGGGAGTACCCGGCAGACGGTCGAGCGCTGGGATTGGAAGGGCCACGCTTTTCTGCTCGCTGAAGAGAGCAATGAATATGTTACTTTGCAGATTGAGCCCACAGCTTCAGCAGATGACGGGGGCAAGGTTGAGAGATCGTTGGATTCATCGGTGCGTGATCGGATTCGTGAGAATCTGCAGAAGCGTGACAATGGTGATGTGGTAGTCAGCGATCTTCCAATGGTGGACCAGGGGCCGAAAGGCTATTGCGTGCCGGCGACCTTCGAACGCTGCATGCGCCACGTCGATGTTCCGGCCGACATGTACTTGCTGGCGATGGTAGGGGACACGGGTCTGGGCGGTAGCACGAGTTTGGCGGAACTGGCGAGCGCGGTGCAGCGGGATGTGCGGAGAAAGGGCAGATCTGTGAAGACGTTTTCTGGGAAAGTGAAGGTGAGTCTGGTGGCGCGCTACATTGATGATGGAATTCCCGTGATCTGGTCGATGAAATCAACGCCTGCGTTCAATGCCATTGCCAACAAGAGGACGGCGGCCCGGCGAGCTGTCAAGGATTGGGACAAGTGGGCCGAGCAAGTCAAGAAAGAGCAACGCGACTCCCGCGACCTGTCGAAGGATACATCGAATGCGCACGTGTCCATGATCATCGGCTACAACAAGGACACCAATGAGATCGCCATCAGTGATTCATGGGGCGATGCCTACCGCGAGCGGTGGATCGGGGAACAGGAAGCCGATGAAGTTTCCGGTGGCAGCTTCGTAGTGATCTTGCCGTAGCCTGCGGAATAATGAATTCTCAGTGAAAGTAGGGACATCTGGGGATTGTTTCGCTAAAGAAGAGCTGTTAGGGTGCTTATGATGATTCGTAAGCTCCCCCTATCCATACCTCGCTCAGTCAGCCTGTTCCTTTGGCTGGGTTGCTCGATTTTTGTCGCTAAAGCTGGAGTTGTGATCAACGAGATTCACTTTGAACCTGCGGATCCAGCAGAGCTTTCCGAATTTATCGAGTTGCACAATCCCGACGCTGAAGCTGTTGATCTCTCTGGTTGGAAGCTGGCGAATGCAGTCGATTTCACATTTGCGCAAGGAACGAACATCGCGCCAGACGGCTACCTGGTCATTGCAAAGGATCCCGCGGGTTTCAAGGCAGCGTTCGGCGGTGATGCGCTGGGGCCATGGACAGGTGGACTGAACAATAGCGGCGAGAGTATTGAGTTTGAGGATGCTGCGGGAGCACGGATCGATCGCGTCGACTATCGGGCTGGGTTTCCGTGGCCAACGTTGTCCGCAGGCAGAGGCGGATCAATGGAGCTGATCCATCCGGATCTGGACAACGACCTTGGCAGTTCATGGCGATACTCGAAGGCGCCTAATCCTCTGCCTGAGATGACGCTGTTGCGCGAGAATTCCGAGAGCTGGCGCTATCGCCCGGGGGGCAGCGAGGCATCGGAGCCGTCCGGCGCCTGGCGGCAGCTGGATTTTGTTGAGGATGCAAGCTGGTCGACTGGAGCCTCGCCGATGGGATTTGGTGATGGAGACGATGCAACGGTGATCGAAGGCATGCAGGGCCAATTCCCGAGCCTGTATTTTCGCCATGAATTTGAGATCGCTCCCAACGAAATTCCGAGCAGTTTGCAATTGGATCACTATGTCGATGATGGAGTAGCGGTGTGGATCAACGGCACCGAAGTACTGCTATTCAATGTCAGTGGCGAGATTACCGCAGTGAAAAGTGCCGATGGTTCCCATGAGGCCGCATGGGAAACTGTTCAGCTCACGGGCATCGCCGGGCTTCTGGTGGAAGGTCGCAACGTCATTGCTGGCCAGGTGTTCAATCAAAGTGTAGGGGGCAGCGACCTTTCGTTTGATCTCCGCCTGATCCGGGCAGCTGCCTCAGATCCTGATCCCGAGGCAACTCCCAGTCGCAGGAATTCGGTTTACTCGGAAGCTGCACCGCCAAACGTCCGCCAGGTAGAGCATTCGCCGAAGGTGCCAAAAGCCGGCGAAGCGGTGCAGGTCTCTGTCAAGGTGACGGATCCACAGGGTGTGGGCAGTGCCGTGTTGCATTACCAGGTCGTGGAGCCTGGCGAATACATCCGGCTCACGGACGATGCCTATCAGACATCATGGATCGATGTGCCCATGAACGATGCCGGAAACGCGGGCGACGTGACTGCGGGCGATGACATTTTTACAGCGACACTTCCTGCGGATGTGCAAGTGAATCGCCGACTGGTGCGTTATCGCATCACCGTGTCAGACACAGCGGCAAATGCCGTCCGCATTCCGTTCAATGACGACACACAGCCGAACTTCGCCTACTTCGTTTACAATGGTGTGCCTGACTGGGAGGGCTCGCTGCGCCCCGGCCGCGAGCCCGTCGTGACCTACCCGGCAAATGTCCTGACGCAAGTGCCCGTATACCACTTGATATCTCTCGAGGCCGACGTCCTGCGCTGCCATTACACCGGGCCGATCGATGGAGTGTATCGATACTATGGAACATTCGTCTACGATGGCGACGTCTACGACCACGTGCTCTATCGAATCAAGGGTCGCGCGTCGACTCGCACCACCGGAAAGAACAAAACCAAGATCAGCTTTAACCTGGGCCACCGCCTGCAGGCCCGCGACAACTACGGCAGACCCTACAAGGAAAAGTGGGACAAATTCGCGCTGCACACAGGAACCTGTCCATGGTTCAATGGAGACCAGTCCACCGGTGGCATGGTGCTCAATGAAGCAGCTGCATTTAAATTCTACAACCTGCTCGATGTCCCTGCCTGCAATACGCACTTCTTCCATCTCAGGATCATCGATGATGCAGTCGAGTCGGATCCCGGCAATCAATATGAGGGCGACTTCTGGGGGCTCTACATTGCCATTGAGGAGCCGGACACCCGATTTCTAAATGAGCGGGGAATGCCCGACGGGAACATGTACAAGATGAATGGCAGGCCCACCCAGACCAATCAGGGAGCCATGGAGACTGTCGGGACGCGGCCTGCTACCAATCTTTCGCGAGATCTCAACCGCACTCAGAATCTCGCCTGGTGGCAGGAGAACATTGACATCACGGAAGTGGTCAATCACAAGGTCGGCACGACCCTTGTAAACAACACGGATGCACGGGCGGACTGGAATGCGTTACACTACCACAATCCGGAGACCGGCAAATGGTCGATTTTCCCATGGGATCTCGACCTGACGTGGGAGAGCAAGAACCACTGGCGTGAAGAGAGTGTGTGGGAGAACTTCCAGAAAGTGTTCCGTCACGATGAGGCTGAGACGGAGCTGAACAATCGGGCACGTGAAGCCTACGATCTGCTGGTAACTTCTGGCGAAGGTGCCAAGGCATTCGAAGAGCTGGCAAGAATGATTACCACCGGCGCAGACAACAAACTTGACCTCGTTCATGCGAATCAGGCGATGTGGGACTACCATAACCGGACGACGAAAAAGGGAATTTGGTACCGAAATAATCCCAAATTGCCAACCGCGAAGCAAAGCTGGGATGGGCTCCTGAACTACTACAAATCATTCGTTTCCGACAACACGACCTATGCCGTGAAACGATTGCTCAACGACAAGGCGGACACCACCGACCCGGTGCCGGACAAACCGTCCATCACCTATATCGGAACCAACGGCTATCCAGTCGATGGGCTAACGTTCGAGACCACTGCCTACGCCGCGACGGACAAGCCGACCGCTTTTGCTGGAATGGAGTGGCGGATCGGACAGATCTCCACCCCTGATGCCGAGGGCTTCGATTCGTCACAGCCATGGATCTACGAGATCACACCTGCCTGGGAGTCTGGATTGCTCACTGAGTTCACGGGTTCCATTACGATTCCTGCTGCTGCGGTGAGGGCTGGCAGCACTTCCCGTGCCCGCGTCCGTCACCTCGGGGCTTCTGGTCAATTCAGCCACTGGTCCGATCCGATCGAGTTCACTGCGGGATCGCCGGACACATCGGCTTACCTTGGCAAGCTTCTGATTTCGGAAGTGATGTATCAGCCGGCGTCTCCGACTGCCGCAGAGCTCGCTACGGATGCCACCCTCACGGCATCGAGTTTCGAGTTTATCGAGATCGTGAACGCAGGCACCTTGGCGCTTGATCTGACGAATGTCCGCTTTACCAAAGGTGTCGAGTTCGATTTTGCAAATGGCACAGTCACCAGCATCGACCCGGGCCAACGCGTAGTCATCGTAAGTAATGTCGCCGCGTTCAATCTGCGCTATGGCTCGCTGGCACCGGCGCCACTGGTGGCGGGAACATTCGACAAGAATCTGAGCAATGCCGGGGAGCAGCTGAAGCTATCGTTTGGTGCGGGAATTCCTCTGG
>JAQCER010000178.1 GCA_027618625.1 Verrucomicrobiota bacterium | reverse complement strand
GAAGGAATTCTGGGAAACCGGATGCAGCTGGGCGGATATCGACGACGATGGCGATCTCGACCTGTCGGTGTGCGCCTTTCATGGTGCGAACCGCCTGTTTTTGAACGAAGGCGGAAAGTTTCGCGACGTTGCGCCGGAGGCCGGAGTGAACTTCGTTGGCGCCAGCGTGATCATGGCGTTTTCCGACTACGACCGGGACGGCGATCTCGACGCCTACCTCCTGACCAACCGCGCCTTTTCCCCGTCCAACGAATTCGACGTGACGAGCCGCGAGGTGGCGCAGAAGGTGTTCCCGCAACTGGAGAAGGATCCCGCGGGCAATGTCATCGGCATGCCGGAGCGATTGAAGGAAGTGTTCGACCTGCTCCTGAATCCGGAGACGCAGATTCAGATGTTCGTTCGCGCCGGGCAGTATGACCGGCTGTTCCGCAACGACGGCCGTCCGGACAAGGGCGGTGCGCCACGCTTCACCGACGTCACGGAAGCGGCCGGCCTGAAGGACAACGGAATGGGGCTGTCCGCGACTTGGTGGGATTACGACGACGACGGCTTTCCCGATCTCTACGTGGCCAACGACTACTTCGGCTCCGACCGCCTTTATCACAACCGGGGCGGCGGCTCCTTTGAGGAAGTGACCGCCGCCGCGCTGCCGCACACAGCCTGGTTTTCGATGGGAACCAATGTCGCCGATCTCAACAACGACGGCCTGCTCGATTTCATGGGCACCGACATGTCCGGCACCAACCACTTTTTGCAGAAGATCGGCATGGGCGACATGGGCAAGAACGCGTGGTTCCTGGATTCCGCCGTGCCGCGCCAGTACATGCGCAACGCGGTTTACATCAACAGCGGCACCGGGCGCTTCCTGGAGGCGGCGTTTCTCACCGGCATGGCCAACTCGGACTGGACGTGGGCGGTCAAGTTCGGCGACCTCGACAACGACGGGCTCACCGATGTGTTCATCGCCAACGGGATGACCGGCGATCTCTTCAACAGCGACACCTTGAACGCGCAGCGCGTCGATCCGGGGCTCGTCACGGTGCGGCCGGAAATCAAGCGCGACCCTAACATTGCCTTCAAAAACCTGGGCGACCTGAAATTCGAGAACGCGGCAGCCAAGTGGGGGCTGAACAAGGAGGCGGTTTGCTTCGGCTCGGCGCTCGGCGATCTTGACAACGACGGCGATCTCGATCTGATCGTGAACCAGTTCGAAGGCGAGGCCCTGGTCTACCGGAGCAATGCCGCGGGAGTGGCTGACCGCCGGAGCCTGCGGGTGCGCTTGGCAGGCACCAAGAGCAATCGCTGGGGCATCGACGCCAAGGTTCGGATCGAGACCGCGAAGGGAATCCAGACAGGGCTGCTGACGCTGGCCCGCGGGTTTTATTCCTCGGATGAACCGGTGCTCCACTTCGGACTCGGCGGAGAGACGAAGATCGAGCGGCTCACGATTGACTGGCCGAGCGGCGTCGTGCAGGAAGTGACCGGCCTGGAAGCGGGCCGCCTATACACCATTACGGAGGCGGAAACCTCGAACGCCAAGCCGTTTCGCGAACGCCGCGCCGCGGGGAGGAAGGCGCTCTTTGCCAAATCGGAGCAACTGCATGGGATCGAGCACACCGAGCGGCCGTTCGACGACTACTCCCGCCAGCCCCTTCTGCCGGCGAAGCATTCGCAGCTCGGCCCGGGCCACGCCTGGGGCGACGTCGATGGCGACGGGGACGACGACCTTTACTTCGGAGGATCCAAGGGAGTCGCCGGGCGGCTCTACTTCTCCGAGGAGAAACGTTTCGTCATCAACAGTTTCGCACCGTTCGATGGAGACGCGGACTGCGAAGACATGGCGCCGGTGTTTTTCGACGCCGACGGCGACGGCGACCTCGACCTCCATGTGGTCAGCGGAGGCGTGGAATGCGAACCCGGCGACGTTACCCTCCAGGACCGGCTCTACCTCAACGACGGCAAGGGCGTTCACGAAGGCGCACGGCGCGCTGCCGGAAGCGCGGCACAGCGGCAGCGTCGTCTGCGCGGCGGACATCGATCGCGACGGCGACATCGACTTGTTCGTGGGCGGACGCGTTGTGCCCGGGCGGTATCCGGAAACGCCGATCAGCCAGTTGTTGCTGAACGACGGCAAGGGAGTGTTCGCAGACGCCGCGCCCGAAGCGCTTCGCTCGACCGGCCTGGTCACCAGCGCGCTCTGGTCGGACGCCGATGGAGACGGCTGGCTCGACCTGCTGATCACTCACGAGTGGGGCCCCGTGAGCCTCTGGCGCAACCTTGAAGGCACGCTCGCCGATGCCACGGCCGCTTCGGGCATTGCCAATCTCACCGGTTGGTGGAACAGCATTGCCGGGGGCGACATCGACGGAGACGGCGACATCGACTATGCGGTGGGCAATTTCGGGCTCAACACCAAATACCACGCCAGCATCGGGCACCCCGCGCTCCTTTACTACGGTGACCTGGAAAACCAGGGCCGCCCCCAAATCATCGAGGCCGGCTACGAGGACGGGGTGTGCTATCCCGTGCGCGGACGCAGTTGCTCCAGTGCCGCCATGCCATCGCTGGCCGACCGCTTCCCGACCTTCAAGTCTTTCGCCGCAGCGACCCTGGAGGAGGTCTACGATCCCAGGAGGCTGGCCGACGCGCACCAGCTCGAAGCCGCCGTGCTGGAGTCGGGCATCGTGCTCAATATCACCAAGCCCGGCCAGCCACCGGCGTTCGCGTTCAAGCCCCTGCCGCGCATCGCCCAGATCGCGCCGGTGTTCGGGGTCGTGATCACCGAAGTCGACGGCGACGGCAAGCCGGACCTGTGCCTTGGGCAAAACTTCCACGGCACGCAGCGGGAGACCGGGAACATGGATGGCGGGGTCGGCCTCGTGCTGCTGGGAGATGGCGGCGGCGGATTCGCGCCGATGTGGCCGACCGGAGCGGCATCGTCGTCGCCGGCGCCGCCACTTCCCTCACCACCGCCGACCTCAATCGCGACGGCTTGCCGGACTTGTTTTTCGGCGTCAACGCTGCGGCGCAGGCGCCGTTCGAACACACCGGAGGCCAGGCGGAGCGCTTCTTGGGTCTGCGCCTCCCCGTCCGCACCCAACCCGGCACACGGTTGACCGTCACCCGCAAGGACGGCGGCCGCCAATTGATCGAGCTTCACGCCGGCGGCGGCTACCTCTCGCAATCGCCGGGGCTCTTCTTCTTCGGTCTGGGAACCGGTGGACTCGAAAGCGTGAAGGAAATCAGCGTGCGCCTCCCCGACGGGAAGTCCATCCGCCGCGCTCTCTCGCAACTCGAGCCAAGCGGCCGCGTGTTCCGGGTCAATCTACCCTGAATCCGGTCACCGGAAGGAAACGAAGGCAAGCAAGGCACACATGGTTTGAACTAAGCTAAGCTAAGCTAATTGAACTCCCCCATCAGCGGATAATGCAAACGTGAATCGAGGCAGCTGTGGGACGCATCGTTTGAGATTTCCGGGCCAAGCTTCTTGCTTGTGCCGTCACTCGCCGTCGGCCGCCTGGGTGCTGGCACGCCGCAATCGGTCCATCATCGCCATGCCGAGACCGCGATCGGGAATGGGCTCAGCGATGATCTCGTCAACACCTGAATGGTCCAGTTGCCGAAGGAGGAAGAAAAACCGGATCGCGGCTTCCACCATCTTGCCGGACCCCGGGCTCAGAACGGCCACTTCGCTCCAGTGCGTAAGCGACAGATACCCGTCCTCGGCTTCTCCACGGAAGCTCAGCAGGCCATAGCGCTTGCCGTTCTCTGGTGTGAAATCACCCGGATCGTCGAGCACCCGCAGGCGCGTTCCAGGAGCATAGTGGCTGGCCAATTGACCCGGCGCTCCAGGAACCGCTCTGGCACTACGCTTGGGACGAATCACGATTCCAAAATTCTTCAGGTCTTCAGCAGTGATCGAGCCGGCGCGCACAATCTCAATGCGCGCTTTTTTCTTTTTCCCCCTCGCGGTGACATTGCCATCCTCCGGAGGTTCGAGTCGGACAATTGTCGACTCTAACCCTCGTCCACAGGCTCCGCCGTCGACGATAAGCGGAATCAGTCCACCGAGTTCCTCCAGCACCGCCGCCGCAGAAGTGGGGCTGATCCTGCCGAAACGATTCGCACTTGGCGCTGCCAGCGGGCGGCCAAAATCCTTGATAATTTTCCGAAAAACCGGGTGCTCGCTCATGCGCACAGCCACGGTGTCCAGTCCCGCAGTAACAATGTCCGGCACTCCCGGCTTCCTCGGCAACAAGATCGTCAGCGGCCCCGGCCAGAACTGAGTGGTCAACACGTTTACAATGGTCTCCAGTTCCTCAGTTACGACAGCGATGTCCGCCAGCGCAGCCTTCGATGGCAGGTGCACGATCAGCGGATCAAATTTCGGACGTCCCTTCGCTTCAAATATTTTCCCTACGGCCTCCTCGTTAAACGCATCGGCGGCCAGCCCATAGACCGTTTCAGTGGGCAATCCGATCGCCTCACCCGCATTGAGCATCTGCACGGCCGTCCGTACCGCGATATCGGTGGACTCAGGGGATTCAGTAGTGGCAATTTCAGTGTTCACAGATTTTCGGTCAGACGGAAAAAGCTTTCGATCTTTGAAGTATTGTCGTTCAATGAGATTTGCCACACCCTACCACAATCCCGTAGATCCATCCGGGAAATCCAATCAGATCACTTGCCACTTGCCACTTGCCACTTGCCATTTGCCATTTGCCACTTGCCATTTGCCATTTCCTGGCCCAGCCCATCGATGAATTCAGGTAACCATGACGATTCGCAGAAATCAGTCGACGCATCCTGCGCGGACGGCTTCAATGTCGTCCTGGTCGGTTTCATGGGAGTTGGAAAAACGGCGATCGGTGAGCGCGTGGCCGCTGGGCTCGGATTCCGGTTCGCAGATACGGATAAATTGATCGAAACTGCTGCCGGCAAACCGATTCCAGAGATATTTTTGGAGCGGGGCGAGGCGGGTTTTCGTGCGCTCGAAACCAGTGTGCTCAAGCAGTTGCTCGGCGAGGAACACCTCGTCATCTCCACTGGCGGAGGCGTCGTTACGGTTCCCGAGAACATTCGTCTGCTCCACAGACTTGGGTATGTCGTCCTCCTCACCACCACCGAAGATGTCATCTTTAGGCGGATTTCAGCGAATCAAAACCGGCCTCTGTTGCAGACTCCGAATCCTCGGAAGACCGTCAGAGAGCTGCTGGCCGCGCGCGCTCACTTATACAAGCAGGCGGCCGACCTGGAGATCGACACCACTGAGCTGAACGAAGCAGAAATCGCCTTTGGCATCTGTGAATCCGCCCGGGTGCAATTCCGAAACGACTCGCGGAAGTGACGCCCGGGCAACAGAAAGCGATCGTCCAGAAAGCTGCCAGCGAACTGGGATTCTCTGAGTGCAGGATCGCCCGCTGCGAACCTGCCGCACACAAGGAAGCGTTCAGAAAGTGGCTGGCCGACGGATGCCATGGCGAAATGGATTGGATGGAGCGCACGCCGGAACGGCGCGAAAACCCACAGCTGGTGATGAGCGGCGCGAAGTCCATGGTGGTACTCGCGCTCAACTACTGGCAAGGTCATGCGCCACCCTCCCAGCAGCAGCCATCGGGTGCAAAGGAAGCAAAGGGCATCATCGCTCGCTACGCCTGGGGCGATGATTATCACCTGATCATCGAAGACCGGCTGGCAGACATCTGCTCCGTTCTGGAAGATCTGGGTGGCGCTCAGCAACGGGGTTACGTGGACTACGGCCCGGTGCTCGAACGCGATTTTGCCTCCGCGTCGGGCATCGGCTGGAACGGAAAGAGCACCGTGCAGATTCACCCGAAGCTTGGCACTTGGTTTTTCCTGGCGGAGGTCTTGACTACTCTGGATCTGCCGGTGGACACACCCTCCAAAGATCACTGCGGTAAGTGCACACGTTGCATCGACGCCTGCCCTACCAATGCCATCACAGCGCCACATCACATGGACGCGCGCCGTTGCATCTCCTACCTTACCATCGAAAATCCAGGCCCCATCCCCGAGGAATTTCGCAAGGCGATCGGAGCTCGCATCTACGGTTGTGACGACTGCCTGGACGCCTGTCCGTGGAACCGGTTCGCCCAGACTGCCCGCGATGCAGCTCGCTTCTCGCGTCCACAACTTCAGCGCATGTTGCTGCGCGATTTCCTGGCACTCACGGATAATACGTTCAAGACACTCTTCCGTCACTCGCCCATCAAGAGAATCAAGCGCCATCGATTCCTTAGAAACGTTTGCGTAGCCTTGGGCAACGTTGGAACTGCAGCTGATCTTTCTGCGCTCAAGGAAGCCGCCAACGATTCCGACCCTCTCATTTCAGAACATGCCCAGTGGGCGATCGATCATATTGTGACACGCCTGCACCTTAGGTAGGTAGTTTAGTTTACACGTCACATCGGCTGATCGACCCGATTCTTAAATGGGATTTAATTATGTTAAACATTGCTATTGTGGAAATTCAAGCTATATTGCCGAACTGGTCACCAATATTTGAATCAAAAATGAAGTACTCGGGAATCGGTTACATGATAACAGGATCACTTGGAGTCATCTTTTTCACGACGATGGCGCTGGAGCGATTCGAGGATCGAATGATGCTGGAAAGTGGTGCTGAAGAATCCTTGTGGACCATCTCAGGGAAGTTGGAAGAGGCTCGAGAAACTTCGGGAATACGTCACGATCTCGTTATCAGGGTCGATACGGACACCATGAATTTCGTTGGAGGTGAGGTGTATCCTCAACTTTACCAGTTCGGAAAAGCGACGGTAGATCACTTGAAAACTGGGGAATTGGTGACACTGCAAGTCGAGCGCGAGCGCTTCATGGAAATGCGTGCCGAAGCTCAGAGGGGGGGCTCGAACGAGATTCAGATCGCATCCTTGGAGACACCGAAAGAAGACCTCCTTCATTTGACCAAC
>JAQCER010000177.1 GCA_027618625.1 Verrucomicrobiota bacterium | reverse complement strand
GGCAAGCATGGCAGTGTTGCTCCAGGCCGTAACTGCATTTTCCGTCCACGCCTGGTCTTGGTCACTGCGCTTCAACGATACTGCGTAAAAAACAAGGAGCCGCTCAGACACTGGAACGATACGGGCCGAAGTGACGATAGTTTCGCTCTTGTCGTCTACGGTTCCCGCGATGCTGAAGCCCAACGATTGATCGGAATCGTCAAAAATACCAAGGAAGTGATGCACTCCTTCGGAGATCGCTAAGTCGATCCCGGTTTTATTGGCGATGCTTGCGTTTCCGTCGGCCAGTTGATCATTCAATACGGTCGAATTTTCCGCCTTCAGAATTTCTTCCTTGAGCTCCTTCTTCTTTTGAGTGAACTGAGTTGCGTTGAACTCAATGGTCTCGAAAACGCGGATCACCTGCAGGTGAAAATACCGATCGACGTCGGGGTGGACATTGTTCGCCAGGACTTTCCGATCACTTTCTGGAATGAACGTCGCGAGCAGGCGATTTTCAGGCGGAACGTAGGCAGCCGAGACTTGATCCCATTGGGCGTTGATTCCGTCGGCTCTCACGAATCCCGAAGGTGGCGGGATTACAAGGCTGCGTCCCCCAACAATCGGGTTCATCTCGAGTTCTTCCTCGGGGGGCGCTTCGTCCTGGGCCTGCAGAACACACAGCGTTGCAATTGTGTGTATGAGTGCCAGCTGAAGGTGACTAGAATATGAAATCCGCCTTGCCATGAATTTCCTCCGACTGTTTCGCACGGAACGGCTGCCGTCAAGTTCTCAGCCACAGCACCACAGCACATGGAAACCAATGCAGACCTTCCGCCAGATCCGACAGCCTGCGTCTCTCGGTTACCAGAATCGCTCAACCAATTTTTCGAATCCGCCTTTTTCTTTCTCCGGCTTGCTGCTTGCAGGCCTTTTCTTCGTTGCGCTTTCGCGCACGAACTTGGACTTGCTGCTCACCAGTTTCATCGTTTCAACGACGATTCTCTGAGTTGGGATATCGTCCTCGTCGGTCTTCACTTTGGACAAAGCAGTGAGAACGTCGAGTCCTTGAGTTACGTTGCCAAAGACTGTGTAGTCGCCATCGAGTTTGGAAAGCGATCGGAGGCAAATGTAGAATTGGCTACCACTTGATTCGCGATTCGGGTTCATCGAATCGTTCAATCTCGCCATGGCTACGGCACCCTTCACGTGTGGTGATCCAGGCTCTGCGGGGACAGTATAGCCGGGGCCACCAGTGCCCAATTGCTGCGATTCGTTTCGTCGCGGGTCAAGGGGTCTCCAGTCTGAACAATGTAGTTGGGGATCACCCGATGGAAGGCGAGGCCATCGTAGAATCCACGGGCGACGTTGCGCTTGAAATTGAGAACGGTCTGTGGAGCTGCCGCTGAATTCAAATCAATGACCATCGTCCGCTTTTCGCCATCAACGTTGACGATCATGACAGCGGCATCCAGGCGTTCATCCACTGTTACATCCGTGGGCGGTCGACCGTCGACAGGGCTCGCCGTCGATGGAGAGCCAAAGCTGCCCGACTCGGCATCGCCAACGGTTTCGATATCATCCCAACCAGCGACTTTCTTCTCTTTGCCAGCAGGCAAAGAGCTACATTGGCAAAGGCAGAGGCAGCTGGCTAGAATGAGTGGGATTTCCCAAAATTTCTTCATGTGTCGAGAGTGTTCACGGTTGTTGATGGTCGGCAGTGTTCCTCACTTCGACCGTGGATGAAAGCATAATCTGATCCGCATCGGAAGGAGGGGAAGTAGAAGGGCAACCGGAGTCGCTGGCTGTCAAACGTGTTCCGGGATCTGAAGCACCTCTGCGGATGAACGCCAGACCAATCCAGCGAGGGCCATCCGCATGGGCTGGGTGGAAAGCGGCGCTGGTAATCTGCCCGACCTGTTTGCCCTCATCCGTGGCAAGGATCATCCCGGGTGCCAGCCGCGTGCCGGTCATGCTTTCGATCCGCTCCAGCGTCCGATTGACCCGGCCGACGCTGCGGATGCGGCTGATGACTTCCTGGCCGATGTAACAGCCTTTCGTGTAGCTGATGGCACGGGCTTCAAGCTTCGCCTCAGGAGGCAAAATGTCGGGGCTAAGTTCGCTGCCCCATTGTGAAATTCCGTTCATGATCCGTACCACATCAAGCGCTTTGCGGTCGATGATGGGAATATTGGTCAGCAGCCCGCGGACATCGATGGTTGCGGGAATC
The DNA here is from genome assembly GCA_027618625.1 of Verrucomicrobiota bacterium. Lineage (GTDB taxonomy): Bacteria > Verrucomicrobiota > Verrucomicrobiia > Verrucomicrobiales > DEV007 > JAGROY01. The sequence continues at coordinate 4,745 of JAQCER010000177.1, read as the reverse complement.
CAGTAGTCGGTGCCTGGGATGCCATAGCGATCGCACGCTCGCGGGGAAAACTCGTCGGCCAGAAGTCGTCCGCCGATGATGTGGATCAAGTGCCAGTCCGGGGTTACGTCAGTCAGTTCAGCATCATCAGCGATGATGTAGCGGTCGAGCCTGGCAAACAAAGATTCCCGCAGCTCCGGCACTATATCGATGAGGAACCCCTCCGGTGTATCTGTCGGGCCTGTGCTGGTGAAGAACAGATCGCCCTCCAGCTTCCCCTTGTGATTGGTGACGCAGGCGTAGGCGGTCTTGGAGTGGCTGGCGGCGGTCACTGCCTGGGTCATCTGCCCACTGAGATAACGGGCGCGGTCCCCACCGGTGAGGCGAAACTTGGCGCGTTCTGACAAGTCAATGGCACCGCCATCAGTCAGGATCCTTGTGACGGAATCCGCTGAAAATTCAGGCTCGGAAAGGTCGTTCATGATTTGAAATACTCGGAGGCAATTACGGCAAAATCACGCTGCGCGTTGTCGCCTTTAGCTGCGATTTTACGCATTTGCGCTGCCGTTGCTGCGAGGGCAGGGAATTCAATCTTAAAACTTTTTGCTAGAGAAATGGCCATTTCGGTGTCCTTCAGCATGTTTGCCAGAGTGAAGCGCGGGGCAAAGTCGGTGTCGATGATCTGTGGCAGCTTCAGCTGGATCAAGGGCGACGAAACACCGTGGTGTTCCAGGGCTTTCGCCAATTTATCTGGAGCAACATCCATCGCCACACACAATCCCAGCGCTTCCGAGAGCCCCTGGAGTGCGGTGGCAGCCATGATGTTGGTGGCCAGCTTGATCGCGGTTGCATCGCCACAGTCGCCGACTGGCAGAACTACTTTGGATGAAAGTTCGAGGACCGGTCGCGCCCGCTTGAGCGCTGCATGGCTGCCGCCGACAAAGTAAACCAATTGCCCCGCTTCCGCTGCTTCCTTGCTGCCAGTGAACGGTGCATCCAGAAATGCCGCACCCGTTGCCTCGACTTTGTCCGCAATCTTCATCGTGTCCTCCGGCGAGATCGTCGAGCTATTGACCACTACGTGTTCGGGCCCGAGGCACTCAAGCATGCCATTGATGACCTCCAGAGCGGCATCACCATCCGTCACGAAGATCTGCAAAATGCGGGCGTGCCGGGCGATCTCTGCTGGCGATGCCAGAAAGTTAGGCACTGCTCTTGGGCGTCGGCTCCAGACATACACCAGCCGATCTGTACTGCGCAGGCGTTGCGCAACACAGGTGCCAATGATTCCCAGCCCGATGATACCGATGGGTCTTTCGTCGTTCATTCTGACGATGAGTTACTCCAGCTAGCGAGAGGATGCACGCTGGAAGTGAAAGTCTGCACCGATCTACGGCTGCAGCTTGCGATCGTGAAATGGCTCGCCCTTTGGCTCAAGCAGGGGCATGGTCAGGCCACGGGAGGCATCGAGTTCGCGGGAAAGCTGCTCCTTCCACTGGGTGATCTGCTCCTGAAAGGCCGGAACGTCGATCAGATTGATCAGATTGTGCCGTTCATGCGGATCGGTCGCCAGGTCGTAAAAGCCGTTTTTGTCCCAAATCCCATGGTAGTAGATGTATTTGTAGCGGTCGCCACGAATGGCCAGTGAAGTCGATCGAGGACACGGCCGACATTCTCATCGGGCCACGGACGATGGCGGTGCATGAACTGGTAATTCAGGATCGATGCTCGGCTGGGTGAACAAAGCGAGCTGGTTGGGAATGGAAATGGGAACGGCAACGGCAAAGTTCAATGCGCTATTCTCGCGCGGTACTGGCGGATGCGGCTGCGATTGTTGTGGCCGCGCGTCTCGGTCGCAACGGCGTTTTCGAACTGTCCGTTGGCGGCGTAGGCACGGGCGAGCGTGTCGAGATAATCACGGGTTCTCGGCAGGATGGACACTGCGCGTTCGGCCAGTTCCAAAGCGGTGCGGACGTTGGCTGGCGTGCGCAGAGTGGGCTGATCGAGATACAGCCACGCAAGATTGTTTGCAGCCAACGAATCGTGCTTACGCTTCTCCAGTGCTCGAAGATACTCCTTCTCCGCAGCAGTGTACTGCCCGCGCTGCTCCAGGATTCCGGCGACGACATTGCTGTGGTAGGAGAGGACGTCCTCGCGCGACAGGCCGGTGAGGAATTTGCCCGCGCTTTCTTCCGCGGGTGATATGGTGGTTTTGTAGGTGATCGTGCGTCCACGGCGGAAGTCGCTGTCAGTATATTCGCGAGCAGCATTGGTGTCCCAGTTGATCCGTTGCCGTCCTGCCAAGTTCCAGCGGACAAACTTGTGCCCAGGCGCTTCAACAACGACGATGGGGAGATCGAGCGCCTCGCCGATCGAGGCGAAAACCAGGGATCCGGTGTCGCAATCCATCCGGTGACACGGAGCGCCGGGTGCGCTCGCGATTGCATCGCGCCGGGCCTTGGTGATCTGGTTCCGAGTGGAGGGCGCCGGTGAAGGCAGCATCGTATCCATCAGCGTCGCAGTCGGAATGGCAACACAGAATCGGCGTGCGGCCAGAACTTCTTCGATCGTATTGAAGCACTGACGCGCCTGTCTCGGATCCGCCGAATTGATCCGGGCCGGCAGGCGGCTGGCCACATCCGCGATGATGCTGTCCAAAAGCGCCGCAGCTTGTCTTGCAGCTGCACCATTTTTCCCTGCAGCCAGAAATTCCCGCTCCAGGCACTCGTGGCCGATAGTTCGGCCCTTTTCGATACGCCGCTGAGCTCGGGCGTCACTACCGAGCTGAAAGAACGTCAGACTGACGACTAGCGCTATTTTGAGAGTCGAAACGTGAGAGGATGGCTGCATTGACAGGCTCGAGCATGTCAGCGCTGGGCGCCCAATTCAAGTGCTAACGAGCTGTCAAACACGTCAAACACGTCAAACCACACGATCGATTGCGCATGGTCGCACCGTAAGGTATATTCGAACGTGAGTGGAATGCCGATTTCAATCGAAGAATCCCGCGTCCCGTTTCGGGGAGCGTGTAAATCCGTATCGAATGCGGTGGCACCGATGACCGGAACCGTGAGAGTGCTCTCAGATCTTCACCTGGGCCACTCTGGCACGATGATTGAAGATGTGGAGCAGCTTGCCCCTTTGATCGAAGGAGCGGACACCGTGATCTTTAATGGAGATACGTTCGAAGAGCGGTGCCCGGCATTTTACGAAAAGGGGCACGACATGCTAGGCGAACTGGATGCTCTGTGCCGAAGTGTGGGAGCGGAGGCGGTTTATCTGAGCGGAAATCACGATCCGGATTCATGGGAGCACTCATGGGTCGATTTGTGCCAGGGAGACGTGTTCGTTTCTCATGGGCATGCAATTTTGAAGTATATCTCGCCATGGAGCCGAAACGCTGGAAAGACCGCGCAGACGATCGATGGGCTGTGGCAGGAATTTGAGGATTCCGAGCAGACCATCGAGCAACGTTTCGAATTGACCCGCAAATCGTGCCACGCCACGACCGTCTATCAGCCGCAGCTCGGACGGTCGCTGATTTCTAAAGCGCTGACAGTTGCTGAGGAGGCCTGGCCTCCAAGCCGTCCGCTTTCGGTAATCCGGACGTGGATCAATTCTCCTGAAGACGCACGCGATTTCGTCGCAGAATACCGACCGCATGCCAAATTTTTCATCATGGGCCACACGCATTTTCCAGGAATCTGGAAGAGCGGTGGCCTCAATGTCATCAACACGGGAGCATTCTTTTTGCTCCTCAATGCCCGGACGGTTGAGATCGCAGATGGCAGGATGACGGTGCATGCGATCAAAAGGAACCGATCGGGCGAGTTTGTGCGAGGCGTCCAGAAGGGTGTGTTCAGCAATTTGCCGCTGACGACTTCGGAGTAGCACTGCTACTGCTGATCCTCGTGCCAGGAGCTTTTTCACTTGAGAATTTCCTTAAAACGGATGCATAAGTCCTGATATGGACATGGACACCGATGCAGCCTTAGGCGGAGAACCAGTAAGACAATTTTCCGTATTCCTTCACAATCGCGCAGGCACCCTGCTGGGGCTGGTGCGGCTGTTGAATGATGCGCACGTTCAGGTAGTTGCGCTGAGCGTACAGGACTCGGTTGACGTTACGGTCGTCAGGATGTTGGTGACCGATCCTGATACGGTGAACACGCTTTTCATGGAGCGGGGGATTCCGTTCGGCGGATGTGACGTGGTCGTGGTTGAACTCGATTACGGTGCTCACGATTTGAGCAAATGCTTGTCCACTCTGCTGACCGCTGAGACGAACATCCATTTTGTGTATCCGCTGCTCTCCCGCCCGGAAGGCAAGGCGGCTCTCGCCCTCCATCTTGAAGACAGTGACTTCGGCATGAGTGTGCTGCGCTCGAACGGGTTCCGGATTCTTACCCAAAGCGACATCACTCGCTGACCTGACCTAGTCGAAAAGGGGCTGCGGGAAGTCCGGCTCTGGGGTGCGCGTCTGCAAATGTGCCGCCGCCAGGCGTTCGACGATCTCCCGGTGAGCTGCCGCCAGATCCTTGCTCTCGCTCGGATCAACGCTGAGATCGTAGAGTTCCCATTCGCCTGGTTCTTTCGACTTGATCCCCTGCCGAACGGCTTTCCATTTGCCATCCCGGATGGCGATTTGGCCGCCGTATTCAGCGAATTCCCAGATCAACGGCGCGCTCCGCGTGACGGCTGACTTGCCCATCGCGACCGGCAGCAGATCGATTCCGTCGAGAGGAGTTTCCGTTTCAGATGGTAAC
>JAQCER010000176.1 GCA_027618625.1 Verrucomicrobiota bacterium | reverse complement strand
AAATGGATAGAAGCTGCTTGGGATCCTGAGGAAAATAGTAGCGGCCGCCGGTGGTTTTGGCGATTGCCTGCATCTTCGAGATGTCCTGGCCGCCATGTGGATTGATGGCGATGGTGGAGATGCTGATGCCCGCCTGGACGAAGCCCTGCACGAGGGGAGGAGGTGGGGGTGTTGGGTCGCCATCCGAAATGATCAGCATGTGCTTCATCGCGGCGTCACTGGCAACGAGGGCATTCAAGCCGAGGGTCATCGTAGGGACAAAGCTGGGCATGTCGCCGATTTCCGCCTCATTGATTTTAACTGAAAACTTCTGATACTGACTCGCTGGCGAAAGAGGAAAGATCCAGGCGTCCGGTGCGGCATTGTTATTGACGCCATTCCATACGTAGGCGAGCACGCCGACTTCGTCCTCGTCACCGAGAACTTTGATTGCCGATTTGGTAATCCTCTTTGCCCAGGTATTCCCTTCAGCGAACTCGCAGGTATGGAGGATGATGGCCAGCGCCCCTTTTGGCATGATCTTGCGCTGCTTGATATCCATCTCGACGGGCAATGCTTCTTCGATGGCGCTTCGATTGTAACCGCCCGGTCCGAAGCTGTTGGCGCCACCGATCATGAGGAAACCGACGCCCTGCTGGCGAACGGCATCGCGAACGGCCTGCATCTGCGCCACATCGAGGGCGTCCGCGGGGACGTTGACGAAGATCACCGCGTCGTAGGGCATCAGTGACAGAGTATCCCGGGGGACTTGGAACGCCTGGGTGCTCTCGACCACTCGGCGTGAGGCCCGCAGGGTTTCGATCAATCGGGCCGAGTCCCGCGGGTCGCCTGCGGGATCCGTAACGACCAGGATCTTGCCCTCGCCAGCAATGTAGATGTCATTGATCGCCAGGTTGTTTTCTTTCCATCCGTCGTGATCATCCGGCACGATCAAACGTGCGCTGTATGCGTAATAGCCTGCCTCGCGCAATTTGATCGGGATGGCAATTCGCTTCTTGCCCGGCTCGAGTTCAACGGCGTCGCGAAAAATCTCTTTGCCATTCTCCTCCAGAACCAGCGTCGCTTTTTGTTCCTTGAGAGAGCCAACAAGCACCGATGCTTCATAGGATTCCCCCAGCTTCACCGAGACGGGCATGTCGAGTCGCTCGACCCATACTTCCTGGTCGAAGTCGAAATCGACGGGCAGTACATCGACAGCAATTTTCCGTGCTTTGAGTTGTTCGAGGACCGGGGTGAGTTCGCCTTCTGTGGCGCTACCGTCCGACATGAGAACAATGCGGCCTTCCGCATCGTCGGGCAACATTGCTGCCGACAACGAAAGTGCTTTCGCCAAGTCGGTGCCGTCCTTGCCCACTACTGAGTTGATCGTTTCAAGGCTTTCGAGAGGAAAGGCCGAGCGTGGTGGCAGCTCGACTGCTGCATTGCTGCCAAATGCGACCATGCCGATGGCATCCTCATCCCGTCGATTCGAGGCTGTACGCTGGATGAATTCCATCGCAGATGTCGATACCGCAGTGCCCATCGAGTCCGAGACGTCTAGCGTGTACATCGCCGACAGCGAAGTGTTGGTGCGCACGGTTCTCGGTTCGGCGAGTGCTGCGGCGAAAAGCCCAAGGATCAACAGGCGGACGAGCAGTGCCACATTGCTGCGCGTCTTGCCCAATGCGCTATAGCCGTGGAGAGCCATCCACCAGAACCATGGTGCAATGAGCAGGATCCAGAATGCCGACCAGTAGCTGAATCGAAGCCATCCCCACCACTCGCAGGCGAAAACCGCTGCGGTATAGGCGATCAGAAAGGCGATCACCACAAGCGCGGAAGAGAGAGTGACGGGTTGCCGCCCTTTCGGGAACCAGGTGCTCAGCAGATCGGTCAGGCGCTCCCTCATCCTTCGTGCGCCGGTTCGATGGCGATCAGTCGCCGATTTCCCGTATCCGCTACTCGGAGCCGACCTTTGGAATCCACTGCGATGCCCCAGGGTGTCACCATTTGCTCGCGCCCTCGACCAGTGCTGCCAAAGCGGGTAAGGATCTTGCCCTGCTGCGTCATCTGAGTAATCCGGCCCGCGCCGTATTCGACAACAAAGATGCTTCCGTCCGGTGCGATGGCGAGATCGTAAGGAAACTGGAGACCTGCGTCCGGGGCCGTGATGATCCTGACAAAGGCACCAGCGTCGGTGAATTCCTGCACGCGATTGTTGATGGCGTCGGCCACGAAGACATTGCCCTCGTGCCAGGCGACTCCGGATGGCCGCTGGAATTCGCCAGGTGCCGTCCCAAACCCGCCGAACTGGCGCAAAAGAGTGCCGTCAGCAGTGAACACCTGGATGCGATCGTTGCCACCGTATTCGCCAATGAACAACAGATCGTCGTCGTCCCGGGCAACGGCGACCGGATAGATGAACTGGCCTGGTGCTTCTCCGTGACTGCCGAACATTTGCAGGACATTGCCCGTGGAGTCGAATACGACGATGCGATGGTAGTGGGTGTCGCAAACCACGATGCGGCCATCCTTCAGCACCACCGTGCCTTCCGGCCGTCCGACGTCGAACTCAGGCATCATCCACGTTCGCTCGACCTTGCCAGTACTGTTGTAAACAAGGATCCGGCCACCATTGTCCAGCACCACCAAATCGTCGTTGGCGGCGACTGTCACACTCCTCGGCCCCGGTAGATGTGATTGGATTGGGGGGATGTGCCAGGTAGTGACTGAAGTAGTAGCGAGCACAGGAATTTCGGTATCTTCCTCACAGCCGCAGCCAAAGAGGAGCACCGATACGGTCACCACAAACCCGCTGACGGTTTTGATGAGCCGCCAGTTCCTGAGGATACCCGTCCCGACGTCCTTCCGTCCATTGTTCACTCTGAATTGGCCTATACAGCGCGGTCGCGGTTGTCCAGCGTAATTTAACCAGAATCAACTGAGGAAAACCAAATCGCACTGAGGACAAGGCCAGGGCGATGGATCAGGAAACCTACTGCTACTGCTACTGCTAATGCTACTGCACTCCAGGTTGAAATTTACGCGCAGAGCCGTTGTGGGCGTCGACTTGCAAAGTCACAAAATTGGCCGGCAATCCACCAGCATTCGCGAGAATGTCTGCCTCGTTCACCAGCGTCACGAACCACTGGTCACTGCCAGTTTTCGGAAGTGTAGTGGATCCGTCCGGGCGGAAGTGAAACGCATAATACTCACCATCTTCTGAGTCCGGGATTCTTACGTTGCGGCTTTCGCGGATCATCTTCTGGCTCGTAATCAGCGTGGAATACTCGCTCTCGTTTAGCATGATGATGCCTTCCGGCAGGCGTTCGATTTTGGAAAGTGGGACGACGACAAAACCATCTTTACTGGCACCAGTCGACTTCCGGCTGGATTCGGTGGAGGCTGTCACTTTCTTGACAAACTGATAGGCCCGGAATTGCGGAGTGGCAACGGGAAGATTCAGGTCCCGAAACGTGTAAAATCGAACCTCCACGGCTTCGTTGCCTTTGATTGCCTCTTGCTGCATCGTTGCCAGCGACGACGCAAGTTCATCCCCGGCCTGAACGAGCTTGTTACCGGCCATCATTGACTGCATGGCAGGCACGGCCATCGCAAGGATGATCGCGATTACTCCCATGACGACGAGCAACTCGATCATTGAGAAGCCTTGCTTCTTGTTTTCGGCAGGGTTGCAGTTCGGAACTCTCTTCATAATCGGGCAGGCGGTTTAGAAATTCTTAAATTGAAAACGTGGATTGATTCAGTAGGACACAGCACACAGGAATGGCCGCTAGTTGTCCTCATTTTTTATTGTCAGGTTCCGTCCACTTTGATTCGCGCATGCGGATCGTTGTGGTGAAGACGCGATGACGAACCTTCTGATTATCCATGTCCTTTCTGAGGGTCTCAAGATCCTGTTCCAGAGAACGCTGGGATTTGAACAGGCTGTCAGAAACAAAATCGGGTTCACGCTGGCCGTTAATGGTGAGCCACCGTGCCATGTCAAGTTCGTCCACTGCAACCATTGTCACTTGCATCAACGGCGGCAGCTGGTGCTCGGACAGCAATGTCCGTTCTTCTTCTTTGCCCCATTGTAGCTCTCGCGTGTCGTAGACGTAGTTGGGAGCGATGAAATCAGGGTCATTGCGGTCGAACTCGGGCAGTCGTGGGGCAAGAACCAGTGCGATGATGTTTTCTGCGACCGGGCGGACGGTGCGAACATCGTTGGCGCCAAGGGAGGATGATCGATTGACCGTTGCGTTTACCCCTGTATTACCGCGAGAAAACCAGCGGTAAAGCTGGGTCTTGCTCTTCACGTCATGCAGCGGCTCCGAGTAAATCGACAGGTTCTCGGACGGTTCGCGGAACTCCATCAGCCTGTAGCGCAGGCGCTTCTTGATCGTATTGTTCTTGTTGAGGAACGAAGGCCGATCATATTCGTCCGAGCTGAATTCGACAAAGTATCCCCAGGAATTCAGAAGCATCTCCATGTTTGAATAAACAGGAGTTCCATTAGGGGCACTCTCAGCGGTGAATCCCAGCGGGGCGTTGAAGAAAACTGCATGGGCTGGACGCGAACCATCAGGGCCTTCACCCAGCGCTTCCTTGGCATTGACCACCACGAAGTGTAGTTCCGACTTTTTCTCGTACTTTGTAGGAGGTTTTTTGTCGTCGCCGTCGTTGTCGTACCCCCAATAGGTGTTCAACGTTGCCTGACTCAGGCGGCGAGTCATCACTTCAAATGCAGCGCGGGCCTCTTTGTAGGAAGTGGTGTTCTCTTTGGCGACCAGCCAGGTGCGCTGGGTCTGCTCCATCATCTGAAAGGTGAAGAGCATCAGGAGCGAGAGAATCGCGATCGACACCAGAAGCTCCGGAAGGCTAAAGCCGCGAGTGCGGGCAAGTTTCCGAGTAAGGATGCGATGGATAAGTGTGGACGTATTCATACGGTGATGGTCGTGACGAGGCATGGATCAACCACTTGTTTTGGCACGTTTGGTGAGGTTGGTTACAACCGTTGGATATTCCTTGTAACGTTTCTTGGTCTTTCCGGTCGAGTTCCAGTCAACGACTTCCTGGCCTGGTGGGGTAAAGGCGACTTTGATGACTATCTTTCTTGCGTATCGGTTCTGACCCAAGCCGGGCAGGGTGATTGGAGTCTCTGGGAACTCAATTTTGGCACTGTAGAGGCGTGTTCCAGAGCCTGCAGTTTCAAGCGTCGTGCCCTCGCCATCGAAGTAGCGGAGCTCGTTCTCGTAACGGGTGAGAGTGTCCCAGTCGGCCTGTTGCACGTCACCGATCAAATCCTGGGCGATGCGGCTCTGAACGGTAAGATTTGCTGACTCACGAAGGGCATCCATTCCCAGCGGAAGGAGGGCCATCAGTGCCACCATGACGGTAGCGACGATCCCGAGGGCGATAACGACCTCCACCAGGCTGAAGCCGGAATCGACGCCCGGACGGTGCCTGGAACGAGCTTTGTGCAGAGAATGAATGAACATCGTTTTCATAAGATTGTAGCAGTATAGCTGAGAGGGACGGTTAATTGTCGACTTGCTCGAAACCAACGACTCTTACAACCAGGCGAACGTAGGTTTCCAATGTGCCTGAGAGGCCGCGAAGGCCAGCGAGTCTTACCTGAACGGTGCCGTCTTCGTTTTCCTGCAACGGTACACGCTGCTCGAACACGGTTTCCCCTCCCGCAGTTCCGTCCACCCAGATCATTTCGCCGTTGGCATCCACTTCGCCACGACTGATCTGCGCGATATAGAGTATGTCCTGCACGTGAAAACCTTCTGTTTTAGCATCATTCCCGTCCTGTGCCAGGGGTGCCGAAATCTGCCTGTAAGACACAGAGGCAAAGCCGAATCTCTTAAGGTCCCATTCGGGGAGAATCGGCACTTCCTCGCCTTTCACCATGACCGTTTGACCGGATACCTGAGGAGATGACCCGAACGCGTATTCCAGAAGGTTCGTGATGCCATCACCATCTGGGTCTGAACGGGGGGCGATTCTTGGATCCTCCAGCTCCCAGCCAGTCTCCAGTTGCATGTAGGCATAGTAGCTGTCCGCTGAAATGGGATCACCAGTCGTTCTCACATTGTCGAAGTAAATCACTTCACCTTTGTTATCGTTCGTCTTGCCTTTAAATCGGGCAACGATTGAAGCCGTGCTGTTCGGAATCTCGCCGATCTCGCTGGAGTAGGTCGTCTTCCTGTTGAGAACGCCGAAGTTCAATCCGTCCAAGCTGTTCGGAGGTCACTGGGTTTACCCAGGCGAAGGCTGACGTCGTTTAGAAAGTCGCTTCCTCCGACTGAGCTATTCATGCCTACAATGGTCAAAATGTTTGCCCCCTCAACGAAGATGTCGCCAATGGCCTTTGACGCTAACAAGTCGATATTCTCGAACTGCACTGCTGCTGTGTCTGGGTGCGTAGCAGTCGCTACCGAGTCCCACGCCACCGACGCAGGGGCATTACCTTTGGCAACCTCTGTGCCATTGAGATAGACCACGTAGCCATCGTCATAGCGAACCCGGAGCTGGGCATCCGTGAAATCCGCGAGCCCCGTCACGGTGAACGGAATTCGTATGAAGCAGGCACCGTTAACTCCCTTCATCGTCCCTGCAACGTTAATGCCAATGAACTCTTCGAACGAGCCTCCGGGCGAATCAAATCCGACACCCTTCGAGCCAGAGATCCAGCCCGAATCATCAAAATCGAGACTTTTCCAATTGTCGGGAAGCTCAGCGGCGCTTGTCGGAATGATCACTTTGCGGGCGGCATCCTCTTTGACTACTTCGGTCCAAGCAATCGCTTTTTGACCGCCACCTTTTAAATCAAGCCACTTGTAAGTTTCGAACTTGGTGCCGTTGGTGCTGGTGTCAATCTCGCCCCTGAAGTAATCGGCTGCTTCAAAACCATTACCTTCGTCAAAGGTACGAACATCTACTTTGACCTGGACATTGTTATAGTTCCGGGTATCAATTTTTTCCGATTCC
>JAQCER010000175.1 GCA_027618625.1 Verrucomicrobiota bacterium | reverse complement strand
TGAGGAGCCGCTACCGGAGCCAGAGAAGATCCCATGGCCTGACTCTGAAGATGGGCTGGTGTTCAAATGGGAAAATGGGCGCACTGAGAATTCGGTTCCCGGTAAGGATGGGGAGCGCCGCATTTGTAGGGTGGAGGCAAAGGGGCTGGCCAGATTCGGCTCAAGTTACAGCATGGCGATCGATGGTGGCTATTTCGTCGCGGATGCGGCTTCCAGCGAGGCGATCGCACAAGCCTGTGCCGCCAGTGGCGAAGTGACGATCGAGGCCTTGATCACCGAGCGCATGTGGTCCGATTCTTCGAAGCTCTCCACCCGCATTCTCGGATACAACATGGAGGACGGATTCGCCTTTGGCATTTACCGAGTTCAGCACGGTTTGACCGCGCAATTGCGTCTGGGAAAGAATGGCGATTCTGCAGAGTATAATGTTCCATTGGGACCGGTGCACATTGAGAATGATCGCCCGTTTCAACTGGTGATCACAGTGAGGGAAGGCATCGTCTCGCTCTACATCGACGGCTTTTTCCTTACCGACTTTCCTCAGACCAGGAAGACCACGCAGGGGTGGAAGTCCGGGAGTCTCGTGATCGGTGATCCAGAACCAGTGAATGCTGATGGCTGGGAGGCGGAAGTGAGTGGGATCGCGATTTACGATCGCGCCTTCTCCGCGGACGAAGTGAAGGAGAACTACTTTGGTGTGCAGCAACGAGTGAGCCAACGCGAGCGAAGGAAGAAAGTGCGACTGATGGGGCGTCTGATAGAGGCAACGCCACTGCCGACGCCTGAGTCGATCGACGCCTACCGCCGGGCACTGGTCGACTACACGTATGAAGTCGTTGATGTCAAATCAGGCATTTACCGGAACTCGCGGATCGTCGTTTTGCATTGGGCAGTGCTCGATGGCAAGCCTGCACCGGGCGTTCCCCGGAAGGTTGGTCAAACGTATGAGCTGCTGGTGGAACCCGCAGAGCTTCATCCCCAATTGCGTTCTGAACGCACAGAGTCCGGCACCAGCGAGATGGACCTTCCCCTCTACTATGATCCTACAACGCCAGGTATTGAACCAAAAACCGACGACTGAACCCTTCTCAATGCGCTCTCTATTTTTTCGATCCTTTCCTGTGTCTTCAAACTGGGTGTCACTGTTAGTGATGTCACTGTTGACGGGGCTTCAAGGTATTTCCCGGGCCGGGGATGCGGCAGATAAGTTTGCTGCAGCCTGTGCGGAGGCGCGAGCCACGGCTTCCGATAAGAAGTGGTTTTCGGTGCAGGGAGATGCGCCAGAGTGGTTGTTCCTGGCCAGGGAACTGGAGCACGTCGCGCAGGGCGAGTTCTGGCAAAAGGCCGGCAAAGCTGACCTGCCTGATCCCACTCCGGTGATTGTTCAGTACAGTAAGGATTTAAAGGCGAAGGGCATCGAGTTGCTGTTGGTTCCTGTGCCTGCCAAGGCGGCGATGGTCCCCGAGAAGTTCCGCAAATCCTCCTCGCGGAAGGATGGCGGGGTCTATGCCTCCGCGCCGTTTTACGAACAACTGCGGGCGGCGGGCGTGAATGTTCTGGATCTGGAACCCATCTTCGAAAAGGGCATCGCTGACGGGCAGAAACTCTATTGTGAGCAGGATACGCACTGGTCTCCGCTGGCATGTGAGTTGGTTGCGGCTGAGATCAATGCGTTATACCAAGGGCAACCGTGGGCGGCTGCCAATGCTGCGCACGGGATCGTTCGCGGGGAGAAATCCACTCTTTCGATCAAAGGCGACCTCGTAGAAGAGCGTCTCGCTGGCTTAGCCGAAGAGAAACTGGAAATAGTGAAAGCGGGTAAGGATTCAGGCGCCGGCAAAATTGTCCCCGTCCCAGCCAGCGATGACAGTCCTGTGATTTTGTTAGGGGACAGCCACACTCTTGTCTTCAGCGAAGGTGGTGAGATGCACTGCACCGGAGCTGGACTTCCCGATCACCTTCAGCAGCAGTTCGGCTTTCCATTGAGCCAGATCGCAGTTAAGGCATCCGGTGCCGATGCTGCCCGAGCCCGGCTGGTACGCGATTTTGCCCGCAAGAATCCCAACTATCTTGTTGGGAAAAAGCTGCTAATCTGGTGCTTCACTGCCCGGGAATTCACACTGGGCAAGTGGCGACCTATTCCTGCGGGGTAGCTGTTGCAGGTGCGTCTTCTGCCGATTCAGCTTTCGGTTCGGGTTTTGGTGGCTTTGGAATGTTCCAGGCCGTCACCCATTCGCTGGCTTTTTTCTGATAGCCGCCTTGGCGAAGGCGGCGTTCCAGATCGGGGAGATGCGCTGCGCCGTAGAAGACGCCCAGCTTCGAATTTCCGGCGGCGATCTGCTCGTCGAGGATCTTCATCACATGCTTGTTCCGCTCCGTCAGGATTACGGTGCCTTCTCCCGTCTCTGCTGAATCGAGCAGCAGTTCCGTCTTGTCAATTTGATCAGCGACGACCAGCTTGAGCGCGCTGGCGCTGTCAGGGCTGCCCAGCGCAGCCAGCAGTGGCGCCAGGTCAAACGGAGTCGCGGTTGCCGATGTCGTGCCCACTTCGCTGTTGGCAGCGCTGGTGCGCATCGCGTTCTGGACGATCGTAAACAGGTTCTCGCCACGTTCTTCCATGAGGCCCGCGAAAGATTCCATGTCCAGATCAGCGTGGACGAAGTTCTTCTTAGTGTAGTCGATGGCGTCCAGTTGGTAGTCCAGCTTGAGCATGCCCTTCACCATGCGCATGATCATTCGCAACGGGTTCTGGTTGGCCGCAAGTTGCTCAGCATCCTGCAGCTCACCAGGGTCACCGACCATTTCATAGAGCAGCGCATCATACTTCTCCATGCGCTGGTTCAGTGCTTCAAAGTAAGCCGTGTCAGCAATGTGAATGGCGCCAATGAGATCAACGGTTTTTCCAGAGGCGTTTGCGTACTGGACGATCGCCGTTTCAAGCTGACCTCGCGCTTCGTCCTGGCTGAACCGCAGGAAATCGGAAAGGTCCTCCAAGTCCTTTGGTAGTTTGGTGGGTTTGTCAGGAACAGCTTCCTGAGCGCAGGCCACACTGGTAATGCCTGCAGTGAGCGCACAGCTGAGCGCACAGCTGAGTGCAAGGCTGAGTGCAAGGCTGAGTGCAAGGCTGAGTGCAAGGCTGAGTGAAAAGCTCGCACCCAGGCTGAGAGTGCGACGTAAGAGGGATCGATTGGGTAACACGGGATAACGCTCGTGGGGCAGCGGAATGTTGTCAATCCGGCGTGTACGTCTCGAATGGGGCAGCGGAGCAGTGTTCATGGTGCTTAACTAACTAAACGCGCGAAGTCCGGGCACTCTTTGGCTCAAGTTTCTCCGAAATACTTCACCCTTCGTGACAATCTCGGGCGCTAATGGAAATTATGATTTTGTTGACAGGTCTCAAAAATGCGCCAAAATTATCCGATATGAGACACACTAATGCGATTCCATGGATTTTTACCTCGCTCGCGGCCATTGCTTTGGGGGCAAGCGCTACCGCCGAAGTCACGATCGGCACCATCCAAACGATCGAGGGCGAAAACTACGCCAATGCCAAGATTTTGAATGTCGAGTCCGACGGAGTGATCGTGAAACATTCCAAGGGGATCGCGAAGATTCCGTTCTATGAATTGGACGACGCGACGCGTCGCGCAGTAGGGCATACGGGCGAAGTGGTACCTCCCATCCGCCACAGTGCGCCGCCGGAAACCGGGTTGCTTCCTGACATTGCAGGGCATGGGGTTGAGTCATCGGATCTCGATCTCGATGCCGCCCCTGCTATCACCAAAGAGAACGATAAGGTTGTCCCTGTCGCATCAGGCAAGCCAGAAGTTCGGTCCGCCGCCGTTCGCACCACGAAGCGCATCATGCGCAAGGCCGTTCCTGTTGGTGTCAGTGCGGTAGGTGTGTCGTCGAAGTTCAATACCAGCACCGCTCGAGTGCAGAAAGAAAGCCATGGAACCCAGTGCTGCGGATGCGGTGCATACCCGACGATCACTACTCGTTACACGCCCTATGGAAATTTCTCTTACGTTGGTGAACCGACCCATTGGTACGGTTACTACAATCCTCCGTGTAACCGTTGCCACTTTGAGCGGACCGCCCAGCGGCGCTGGCAGGGGAGACGTTAGGATCTCCAGAATTCCCAGCCTCAGCATTGGCGGCTCGGCTCCAGAGTTCAGCTTCGCCAGGATGTCCGAGTCGTGTCAGTTCCCCAAAAATGGTGGCTTGGTCAGGCTCGATCACTCCTTCCTCGGCGATTTGCTTCTCGTCAGCCGGATATTCAGGGAAAATCGAGCGCGCCATGTGCCAGCACGCCCATGCTCGCCAGGTGCGCAGTTCCTTTCTTGGCTCGACCATCCGCGTTGCGAGGTGCTGGTAGTGTCTGCGCGGATTCCCTGCAAATTGATCTTCACTGCGGTGTCCCATCACCCAGGCCGCGGCCGCGTACGGCAATGGCCAGTCTTGCAAGACTGCTTCGGATCCAGACATCTCTGCCCCCAGTGCGCGATTGATCAAGAGCAACGACCTTGCGGGAAACCCCTGAAGCCAGAGTGATTGCGCATACTCCAGAGCAGCCAGGTAAAATACCGGCCCGCGTTCCCGCCCCAGGCTACGCGTGTGAACTGAGTTCAGCACTTGCACAGGAATCGGGAGATAAGGGCACGGCGACGTTCCCTCAATGTGCTTTAAAAGCGATGGCATCGGCGGAGCATACCGCAGCAGGACCGGTTTTCAAGGTTCTCAAGTCCGCTTTTATAGAGTATCTTCAAACACGGAAACGCACGCTTCGAATCAACAAACAGTCATGCTCTCTGAACCAACCGAACTGATCCACCGCAGTCAGCACCGCTCGCTTGTCTTCACATGCGTTTTCCAGCTATCGCTTCTAGTTGCCGTTTTACCCGCCGAAGAAACAGATGGAAAGGAATCCGCACCGGCTCCCCAGGAAGAGATTGAAAAGGAAGCGCGCCCGGTTCTTACGCTCGATGACGTCCTAGATGGCGAACAATGGCACACCGCTGAAGGACTCTCACCGGACTGGTTGGCTGATGGCACTTACACAACACTCGAAGCGTCCGAGTTGCACGATTGCGGCAGTGACATCGTCAAGCATGATCCGGCGACCGGCGAAACCAGTGTGATGGTGCGTGCGGCGGATTTGATTCCACCCGGGGCATCGGCCCCTGTCGGGATCGATTCCTTCAGCTTTTCCGAAGATCTTTCCAAAGCCCTGATCTACACCAATTCTCAGCGCGTCTGGCGCAGCAACACGCGTGGCGACTACTGGTTGCTCGACCGCAGCTCAGGCGAATTGCGGAAGCTGGGCGGTGATGATGCGGCCCCGGCGTCGTTGATGTTTGCGGAACTTTCCCCGGACGGTCGGAAAGTCGCCTACATCCGCGAGCGAAATCTCTATATTCAGGACACGACGACTTTTGAGATCACCGCCATCACCGAGGACGGTTCCGATACCGTGGTGAATGCAACATTTGACTGGGTCTACGAAGAGGAATTCCGCCTGCACAAGGGATTTCGCTGGTGCCCTGACAGCGAGTGGCTCGCTTACTGGCGCATCGATGACGCGGGCGTGCCCACCTATCCACTGGTCAATATGACCGACGGCCTCTATCCGGAAGTTCGGTACTATCATTATCCAAAAACCGGGCAGACGAATCCAATCTGTCAGGTGTGGCTCGCATCTGCGAATGGAGTCACGCCGCCGGCCCAGCTTCCGGTTCCAGGCGATGCCCGCGATCACTATATTCCAGCGATTGACTGGTCGCCCCCGATCGAGGGTGCGACATCGCCGCACCTTATCATCAGCCAGTTGAACCGTGAACAGAACACGCTCAAGTTTTTCAATCTACCCGAGCCTGGTGCACTGCTCTATCCGGTTCTGGAAGACGTGGATGATGCCTGGATCGATCTCGACTACGCCTACGAGTGGCTGGAGGACGGGCGATTCCTCTGGTTCAGCGATCGAAGCGGATGGAAGCGCGTTTACGCCGCCACCACGGCTGGTCTCGATCTGACAGCGGTCACCCCCGATGGCATGGATGTGATCGAAATGGTCAAGGTCATCCCTGCTGCGGAGGGGGAAGCATCCCCGTTGCTCTACTTTTCCGCAGCTCCGGATGAACCAACTCGCAGCTACCTCTACAGCATCCGCATCGACGGCTCCGATCTCAAGCGTGTCACTCCCGAAGGCGATACTTACAACGGTACCAACCGCTACAACATCTCGCCCGACGGATCGCGCGCCGTGCACACCTTTTCTTCCTACAATGTGCCAACGCTGAGCCAGTGGGTGGAGTTGCCATCGCACAAAGTGATCGAAGTGATTGAGGACAACGCAGAGTTGATCGACAAGATGGCCAAACTTGAGCAACCTCCCGTCGAGGCGCTCCGCGTGAAGATTGAGGAAGGTGTCGAGCTGGACGGCTGGTGCATGAAGCCGACCGATTTTGATCCAGAGAAGAAGTATCCCGTGCTGTTTCACGTCTACGGAGAGCCAGCAGGGCAGAGTGTGGTCGATAGTTGGAGTAGCCGCATGTGGAACCGTTACCTTGCCCAGGAAGGTTACGTGCTCATGTGCGTCGACAATCGTGGCACCCCCGCTCCGCGCGGTCGCGAGTGGCGCAAGTGCGTGCACCGTCAGATCGGCATTCTTGCTCCCGCTGATCAGGCTGCTGCGGTCACGGCGCTACTCGCCGAGCGTCCTTACCTCGATCCGGAACGCGTCGGCATCTGGGGTGTCAGTGGTGGCGGCTCGATGAGTCTGAATGCCATCTTCCGCTATCCCGATCTCTACAAGATGGCCATGGCCGTTTCCTTTGTCAGCAACCAACGCTACTACGACACCATCTATCAAGAACGCTACATGGGCCGCCCCGAGAACAATCCCCAAGGCTACATCGATGGATCACCGATCACCTACGCGCATCAGTTGAAGGGCGACTTGCTGTTGGTCTACGGCACGGGTGACGACAACA
>JAQCER010000174.1 GCA_027618625.1 Verrucomicrobiota bacterium | reverse complement strand
ACAACGTCAAGAAGACTTACGCGCAATGGGAGGTGGTCGACAACCACGGCCCGGAAACGTGGCGGCGCATGCTCTACCAGGAGCGCATGCGCCGCGTCGATGACCGCATGTTCACCGCTTTCGACTTCCCAGATTGTGGTCAAGTTAGGGCAAAGCGCCCGGTCTCCACGACCCCGCTGCAGGCACTGAACCTGATGAACAGCGACTTCGTCATCGAGCAGGCAAATCTCATCGCCGGACGCGCAACCAAAGAGGCTGGGGCGAGCAAGGAAGCGCAGGTGCGGCGGGTCTTCGAGCTGCTGCTCGCCCGCGCGCCAGACGCCGGGGAACTGGCTGCCTGTAAGGGGGCAGACCTGCACCTCGTCTGCCGCAGCCTGATCAACTCGAACGAATTTGCTTTCCTTCCCTAAGGAAAATGGAAATTGACAAAATGCCCAAAGACCAAAATACCCAAGGAAGGCGGAATCTCGAAATCCGAAACGAATTTTCGAGAAGCGGGACGCTCTCCGAAGTGGCGTTCGTCTATTCGGGTTTCGTCATTCGACGACCTGCGTCCCAAGTTGGGCTCGGTGGCCGGTGGCTGCGCGCTCCCGGAGAACCGCAAGCTCCACAATCAGAACTTTGCGGGGATGTTCGAGAAGTATAAGTATGGCGAGGCAGGTCGACGGGCCTGAAAACGGTGCTGCGATGGGTTTGCACGCCTCTTTCGAACTGCGCACCCGTGCCGGGATTCCCAAGTCGGATCCGCTTGGAGAAGACCTGTCTCGCACGCTGCCCCACGCCTACTACGCCTGTTAGCTCAGGGGAAGGGCTCGCACAGATGCGGCGTCACTTCGATTGGACCGGCGCTGTCTACGCGCAAATGAACATGCGAATCCTCATACGACGCATCTTGGAGATAGGGGTCGGACGAATCTCCACCTGTGACGAGAATGTCGCAGCCAGCGGCACTGATCGCTTCAAGTACGTCAACGTCTGGCAGCGTGCGCTTGCTCGAATTTGCGTTCTTGCTCCATGGGGTCACTACGGCCAACTGCGGACGCCCTCCACGGCGGCGCGTGCCGAACAATCCTTCATCAGCGGGCCACATGCCGGCGGAAACACTCGTCTTCGAACCGTGGTGGCTAACCTTGATGATATCTGGGTTCAACTTTGGTAGGCTAGGGTTGGCGGCACGCTGACGCTCCCACTCCTCACGAAACAGATGCCAGTTTTTAGAGTTGGCATCACCACCGAGAATGATCTGCGTCTGACCGAATTGGATGAGGAACGCCAAGCTCGTTTCGTTCGCCGTGCGCTTTGGCATGCGATCCGCCTTCCCATCACGCCGGATGCAAGCTTCGAGTTCCGTTCGGTAGGCTTTTTGCGGCCCGAGGAAAGGACTGATCGCCCAGACATCGATTCTCCCCTGCCCGTCCGGCAACTCGCCAGAGTAGGCGCGCTGCACACCGATGAAGGAGGTCTCCTGAGCGAGCGCCAACTGCCCCGGTTCGAAGTCGCCCGCGAGCCAGCGTGTCCAGTGGATAAAATAGAGCTGCGAGCATATTCCGTCCGAAAGTCGGCGGGGTGGATTCCGCGCATTCGCGTGTTGGAGAAGGGCGCCGAAGTAGGCTCCCACCACACTGCGGTGGTGACCGCCCCACCAGAATACTCTCTCGATACGCGCGGCGTGCTGCCCGAGCAGGTCGTGGAGTGTGGCGACGTGATCGAAGTGTGGGTGCGTGCCGCAGACGAATGCCAATGGCGGATCCCCCAACTCCTTCAACTTTCTACACGCAAAAGAGTCCTGTGGGGTTCTCACGTCCCCGTAGCTGTCGATCACCGCTGCGCGGCGGGAGGAACCGTCGCTCTTGCTCTCATCCCAAACCAACACGATGCTCTCCCCGTACCCGGGGCCATGTATCCACAAATCCAATCCCATGACTCGTTCATTCCTCTGGTTTCTGTGACCGCTGCCGCCGGCGCGCCTCGGCGATGATGGGAGCAATATGCTCATCCATCGTAGCCTCGTTGCCCAGCCGCCCCGCTTCATCGTACAATCCGTGGCCCTCCACTGGCGGCAAGTCGTCTCGCAGAGCGAGCCCGTCCTCAACTCCAGTGATGACAATCCCCTGAATCCTGCCCCTCCCTGTCTGATGGATCTGCAAGATCAACACGTCGCCGAATTTGACCGCTTGCGGATTCCCCTCGCTATCTTTTGGCAATTCCTCTGGTGGAAATAGCCAACGGAAACGACCGAGGCGAGGATTCGGATGAGGCACAGAAGCCAGGATGCCGTCCTCCGAGACGTGCAGGACTTGGGCAGGTTGAAGAACTGCGCCACTCAGATGCACAAGGTGGTCTCTAGCTTCCCGTGGTGGGACGCATGTAGATATGTGGCAACGTCCGGGAAGAGTGCTATCGTCCAGTAATACACGAACGAGCGAATAGCGGAGTATCGATTTTTGCCACGCTTCTCGGCGGACTTCGAAAGGTGTCGCTGCCTGTGTCAACGCAGTTTCGATATCGATGCGGTAATCGTTTTCGATACTTTCGGGATCAGCCGCAGCATCGATTGCGACCTGACGGTAAATTTCAGGGAACCGGTGCAATGCAGAATGTAACGATTGATTCATCTGGTCAAATCCTCCTCGACCCTCACTGCAAGCTCTGATGGTAGCCACTCGAGTTTGGCAAGGACGTCTACGTGTGTAGCCTTGCCGATCCTTTCCAAGATTTCAGGTTGGCTAACGGAGGTCATCATGAGAACGGGAATTGGTTTTTGCAATCCCAATTTTTGCTCAGCCTCACGCAGTTTCTTCAGAAGGAAGATACCGCTTGTCAGCCCCTCATCGGTGACTTCAAAGTACTGCTCCTCCACAGACGGCATCATGATGTCGATGATGTAGAGGTCATGCGGCCGTTCTCGTTCAGAACCGACTGCCGCAAGGTGCTTGACCGCGTCGGGCAAGGTAAGGATGCGAGCCACCTGCTCGTCGCCGAACTTGCGCTGCAGAGCCTCAAAGTAGAGATCGATCGGACCGCGGTCGTCGTCAATCAGGCAGACTTTCATGGACGGCTTTGGATATTGGTTGCGTCATCCTGGATGCGGCGCTGCCAATCGGAATACCGTAGGCGCCTAGGCAGCGTGATCTCGAATGTTGTAGGGGACTGATGGCACGTCAATCGAATTTGTCCACCATGGGATTTTAGAACCGTTTCGATCACGGCCAGCCCAACACCCTGACCTTGGGAATCCCTTAAAGTCGCCTCCCGAGAGCGGAAGCCCGGTTCGAAAATGGCGGTCTCAAGACCGTATTGGACACCCATCCCATAATCGGCGAACTTGACGACATAGGCTGAGCCATGCTGCCAGCCCTCGATCACCATCCGAAAACGGCCAGTCCGATCTCTGTATTTGATGGCGTTTGAGATCAAGTTCAGCGCGACTTGGAGCATTTGGCTTTTATCCACATAAAGAGGGGGGATGGAGGAAAAGTCCCCAATTTCGATCTCGCGATCGCGAATGCCTTCATTTTTTAGAAATCGCCGCAAGTGTTTGATGGCTGGCAGAATGACATCGGCGCGGAGCAATGTCCGGCTCAGATTCAGTTTGATACCTCCATACGGCGAGGCGGCGAAGATACGGGCGTTGTTGACCTGATTTCCCATGATCTGGCACCAGTCGAGAATGTCCTCGAGATAGTCCTCCTTGAGCAATTCGCCGATAGTGGTTCCTTTGGCTTTAAGATTCCGGCGGATAAGGTCCACCGAACCTTGGATTGCAAGTAGCGGGTTCTTGAACTCATGGGTCATTCGGCTTAGCGCTTTTAGCTGCCGCTCTTGCAGCAGCAGGAGCTCGATTTGCGGTAGCGCAGCCTGGATGATGGAGTCCAACATTGCACCATCGTCATCGGTAAACATTGTCGTGGCCTGACAACCGTCGTCGAGTGGGATTTTGTCTACAATGCGCACCACCCCGACGGGGCTGCTCCACGGGCGTCCGATGGACGCATACATGCACTCCCGGCAGACGGCGTCATTACCAACCTCATACGATTTCGCTCCCCAGTAGTCTCCCTCATGATGGGGACGGTTATCTGAGATCATGGCGATCTCCCCTGTGGCCCAAACTTCGCCAGTCTGCCCCTCGCCATTTTGATAGTAATGCTGGTGC
Organism: Verrucomicrobiota bacterium; assembly: GCA_027618625.1. Lineage (GTDB taxonomy): Bacteria > Verrucomicrobiota > Verrucomicrobiia > Verrucomicrobiales > DEV007 > JAGROY01. Next base: position 2,840 of record JAQCER010000174.1, on the reverse strand, counting down.
TCGGGGATGTCTTCCCGCCACTGGATGCCCGTGGTGCTGGCCACCTGCAGGCGCTGTCCGGTCTCGTCCTCCAGCAGGATGGTCACGCCCCGACAGCCAAACTCCTGCCGTATCATGTCGCGCAGGGCATCCAGATAAGCCCGCCTGGTATTGGCAGTGCGGCTGAGGTAGGAGGTCTTTAGGAACGCGGCGGAGCAGATCTCATCACTCACGTGGTCCGCTAGGCGGCTGATGTGGCGTCCGATGAGCTCGATCTCCTCTCGTTCCGCCCGATCAAAAACGTAGCCGGGATCGGGGAAGAGGTTCAGGATGTAGCGCAGGTGCTGCGGATTGGAGGCATTGAAGACTGGCACGCTGATCATGCGCAACGGGGTATTGTCAGGCTGGTCCAACTCGCGGTAGCGCTCGTCCAGCTGACTGAGCAGTTCCCGGTCCCGGAAGCGCTTCCGAGCGGGTTCTTCCCGCAGATCGAAGACCTGCACCACCGGGTCTCTGACGATGGTGCCGCACAGGCAATCCAGAGTCGGGAGGATGTGTTTGGTGCCTGGCAGGCCGCTTGCCCCAAGGCGTAATAGTTCGCTCTTCTGAGATTCATCCTTGCCGGGTTGCCAACTGAATACCTGCACGGTGATGAATCCTCCCAATCCCAGAAGGGCATCCGTGACCTGCTGGTAGAACCTCCGAGGCCCGAGGGTCGTTGTCGGTAGCACTTTACGCAAGAAAGTCAGCTCCCGCTGAGATTCGCCCTCGACCGGTTTCTCTGGCCATGGGCTCGGATCATCCCCTGGGGCGCGGCAAAACTTTTCCGGTAGGTGAAGTTTGAGATCTGACGACCACCCGATGAGCCAGCGGGTGCAGCGGATGATTGCCTCGACAATCGAATGCTGAGTCAGGTCCTGTTCGACGATGACCCATCCCTGGTAATTGCGAACGGGGCCGCGGAGGGCATCCAGCACTTCTCGGATCGGCACCTCGCCGTCCCCCAGGGGTACGAAGCCTTGGGCGTAGCGGTGGGAATGTCTGCCGTGAGTGGAAATCCAGTCCTTCAAATGCACCGCAGCGAGTTCGACACTGGCCGGGAGTTTGCGCGGCATCTCGTCACCCGCGATGGTTAGGTGTGCGGTGTCAGGCAGCAGTTTGAATTGCTGACGGATCTGCGTTGGGGAAATGCCGCGCTGCTTGATGTTTGGGAACGCACCTTCATCCAATTGCCGCCCAAGCCTGGTGATCTTGGTCTGTATCTCCGTTGCTGCATGACTGATACGCTGGATTCTTTTGAACCAGTGAGGGTGCAGGGCGACGACGAAAGGCGGATCGGCGGTGACGGCATCGAGCAGGTCCTGGTCGGACTCCTCGAGATCTTCGACGTAGAGAAAGGGTCTCAGATCCGGGCTGCGAAGGCAGAAATCCAGACGTTCCCGGAACCGACCGCCTGCCATGCCGACAAGAACGAGTCCATCCTCCAGCCCATGCACACGTCCATGAAACAGCAGCTTCTCCTGGAGCACCTGCGGCCCCAGGTCACTGAGTATTTTCGTAGTACCGGCTTCCTGGCGGATGAGAATTTGTCCAGGGCTCTGGGCTAGCTCGACGCCCTGGTAGCCAAATGCGGCAATGGTGTCGAGCACCTCGTCCAAGTCATCGATGCGCCGGCCCCAGATGATCGTCTCGAATGCGAATTTCATGGTAACGTGGGCTATAAGATAACACAGACTTTTCCATAGAACACGGGCGCTTGTCACCGGTCAAGACGTTGGAAGTCGTCTCTAAGAGCCTGAAGAACAAAACGCCGTCTACCCTAAGGAAAATGACTAAATACCCAAAGACCAAAACATCAAAGGAAACGGATTTTCGAGAAGTGGGACGCTCTCCGAAGAAGTGGCGTTCGTTGATTCGGGTTTCGTCATTCGTTCGTTATTGGGTATTTGGGTATTTCGTAGTACTGGGTTCTGTATGATCGGGAGCAGATCGAGCTGGCGACGCAGGTGGACGGACCTGAGAACGGAGCGGCGATGGGATTGCACGCTTCCTTCGAATTGCGCACCCGCGCCGGGATTCCGAAATCGGGTCCGCTTGGAGAGGACCTGTCTCGCACCCTGCTCCACGCCTACTACGCCTGCGTGAGTTACGTCGATGCGCAGGTCGGAAAAATGATCGCCGCGCTGGAGCAGGCCGGGATTCGCGACAACACCATCATCGTCGTCTGGGGAGACCACGGTTGGCACCTCGGCGAGATGGGGATCTGGGGCAAGGCGACCAACTACGAGATCGCTACCCGCGTGCCGCTCATCGCTTGGACGCCGGACATGAAAGCCCGCGGCCAGGGGACCACCGCGCTGGTGGAACTGTTAGACATCTACCCGACACTCTGCGAGCTGGCTGGAATCCCCCGCCCCGATCACCTCGCCGGACGCAGCTTCGCGCCGCTCTTGGACAATCCGGACCTGGCCTGGAAAGAAGCCGCCGTGAGCCAGTTCCCGAACCCGGCGCTGCGCGAGTGGGCCGCCAACCCGCTCTCCCCCGGCATGCGCGAGACCTTCTTTGGCCCGCTGATCAAGGAGGTGGAAGGTCGCATCATCCAACAACAGGGCGATGCCTGGAACCGTGAGCTGTTCGAAGAACACCTCACCGGATACACCCTGCGCTCGGCGCGATACCGGCTCGTCCTGTGGAAGGACCACCGCGATCCGGAGGCGCAGCCCGTCTTTGTCGAACTCTTTGACCACGAGGATGATCCGCAGGAGCAGGTCAATGTTGCCGCAGCAAACCCGGAGGTGGTGGAGCGGCTTTCGGAGCAGTTGGAGGAGGCGCTGAAATGAATGACGAAATACCCAAGTACC
>JAQCER010000173.1 GCA_027618625.1 Verrucomicrobiota bacterium | reverse complement strand
CGTTTGGGTGCAGTGACAATACCGTGCGGGCGATCGAAGCCGGCACTGGCAAGCAAGTCTTCTTCATGGGCGGCCATAGTGACTGGGTGTTCGATACGGCTTTTTCCACCAAAGGAGACTACATCGTTTCGGTCGGTCGCGACATGACTTCCAAGTTGACTGAGGTGGCGACGGAACGATTTGTCGACAACATTACTTCTATCACGCCGAAAGCGCTCAAAGGTGGCATCGCCGCTGTGGTCAGCCATCCTCTGCGAGATGAGATCATCGTTGGCGGATCCGATGGCGTTCCGAAGATGTATCAGATGCACCGGACTACTGCTCGCAGAATTGGTGACGACGCCAATCTGCTCCTGGAGTTTCCCGAGATGCAGGGGCGCCTGTTTTCTGTCGCGATCAGTCGCAGTGGCAGCAGGGTAGCTGCGGCAAGCAGCCTCGATGGACACGGCTGGGTGCAGATCCACGAAATCAATCCGCAGCTCCAGCCAGAGGGCGGGATCAAAGACATCCTGAACAAGCCGACCCATGAGCGCAATGGCGACGAGATCAAAAAACTGAACGAGTTCTTCGCCGCCAGCGTGAAAACCCTGGCGAAAATCGATCTGCCGCAATCGACGGCCTATGCAGTCGCCTTCAGTCCCGACGGCAGTCGCCTCGCAGCGGCTGGCTCGGATGGAATCGTGCGCCTCTACGATGCCAGTAACGGATCTGTTATCACAGAGTTCGTTCCTATCGAAATTCAAAAAGCCGTCGCGAACAAGTGATGCCCTACTTTCTGCATATTCCAACGAAGTATATGAAATTTTTCCCTGTCACCCTTCTCATCCTCTCGACGTGGTCCGTCTTGATCAGCCAGTCTCTGGGATCCGAAACGATTCCCGATGGCACTCACGTGCAGAGTCTGAAGGCCGAGCCATCGGCGATCGAACTAAAGAATCGCTATGAATACACGCAGATTCTTGTAACCGCCCAGCTTTCGACCGGAGACTCGGTCGATGCGACGCGGATGGTGAAATGGTCGGTGCCCGATTCGCTGGCGATGATCAATGACCACGGATTTCTTGAGATCAAAGGCGACGGCGAAGGGATGGTTACTGCAACTCTGGGTGAACATTCGATTGAGATCCCCGTGAAGATCTCGGGCTCAACGAAAGAGTTCAAGCCCGACTACGTGCAAGACGTGAATCCAGTGATCTCGCGGATGGGGTGCAACATGGGAACTTGTCATGGTTCCAAGGACGGCAAGAACGGGTTCAAATTGTCACTTCGGGGCTATGATCCGATTTACGACTTGCGTTCGTTCACCGATGACCTTGCATCACGCCGCGTGAACCTCGCATCGCCGGACGATAGCCTGATGTTGCTCAAAGCCACGGCTGCTGTGCCGCACGAGGGCGGTCAACTCTTTAAGCCCGGGACGCCTTACTACGAGATCGTAAGAGCCTGGATTGCAGACGGAGTTCCCTACGACAAGACTTCCGCAAAGGTTGCGAGCATCACCGTTGTGCCGCAGAACCCAGTAGTGCAGGAGATTGGTGCAACACAGCAGATGCGAGTGGTAGCGACCTTCGCTGACGGTCGGCAGCGTGACGTGACTCGGGAGGCTTACGTCGAGAGTGGCAACATTGAAGTGGCTGCTGTGATGAAGGATTCACCGGCCTTGGTGAAGGTGCTGCGTCGGGGTGAGGCACCGGTGCTCATACGGTTTGAGGGGGCTTATGCTGCAACGACGATTACAGCCATGGGCGATCGCACCGGTTTCGTTTGGCAAGACACCGCCGCCTACAATGAGATCGACCGACTGGTTGCGGCGAAGTGGAAGCGAATGAAGATCCGCTCGTCAGAGGTCTGCAATGATTACGAATTTGTGCGAAGAGCCTATCTCGACCTCACAGGCTTGCCGCCCACTTCCGATCAGGTGCGGGAGTTTGTTGCCGATGCGCGACACTCCCAGGTGAAGCGGGATGCATTGATTGACGGTCTTGTTGGCGGAGAAGAATACATCACCTATTGGACCAACAAATGGGCGGATCTCCTGCAGGTGAATCGAAAATTTCTCGGTGTCGAGGGTGCCATAGGTTTCCGCGACTGGATCCGCAATGAGGTCGCGAACAACACGCCTTATGATGAGTTTTGCAGAAAAGTCATCACGGCTTCCGGCTCGAACAAAGAAAATCCCCCAGCATCTTACTACAAGATTCTACGGACACCGGAGGATACGATGGAGAACACCACGCATCTGTTCCTGGCGACGCGTTTCAACTGCAACAAGTGTCACGATCACCCGTTCGAGCGCTGGACCCAGGACAACTACTACGAGATGGCGGCCTACTTTGCCCGGACAGACTTGAAGCGGGATGACGCCAGTGGCGACAAGAGCATCGGTGGCACTGAGGTGGAGGGCGCGAAGCCGCTTTACGAGATCGTCTATGACAAGAATGAGGGCGAAATGAAGCATGACCGCACCGGCCAGCCGCAGGCCCCTGCCTTTCCGTATCTGGCCAGCCACCAGTCGGAGGGAGACGCTTCTCGCCGGGAAGAGCTTGCCGCCTGGATTACTTCTCCAGACAACCGTTACTTTGCTGCCAGCTACGTGAACCGCCTCTGGGGATACATGTTAGGAACAGGGGTGATCGAACCTCTCGATGATATTCGTGCAGGGAATCCTCCATCGAATCCAGAACTACTCGATTGGCTGACAAAGCAGTTCATCGAAAGTGGATTCAACACCCAGCACATGCTGAAGGTGATCTGCAAGAGTCGGACTTATCAGCTCTCCGTGGAGACGAATCAGTGGAACGAAGATGATCAGATCAACTTTTCGCACGGCAAGGCGCGGCGTCTTCCTGCAGAAGTCCTTTACGACACCATCTATGCCTCACTTGGGGCAAAGGCAAACATCCCAGGCGTGCCAGAAGGAACTCGAGCCGCAGCCTTGCCCGATGTCGGAGTCGGGCTTTCGGATAATTTTCTTGGGAACCTTGGTCGCCCCGTGCGGGAGAGTGCATGTGAATGTGAGCGAACGAGCGGTTTGCAGATGGGGCCGGTAATGGCCCTGATCAGTGGCCCAACTGTTGGGAATGCGATCAGTAATCCCGACAATCTTCTAAAGAAGCTTAGTCAGGAGTATCCTGACGACCAAGCCCTGGTCGGAGCATTGTTCATGCAGATCCTGAACCGCCCGGCGAAAAGTGAGGAGATCGCAGCGAGCCTTGAGATCCTCAATGGCATCAAGCAGGAACACCAAATGCTGACGGAGGAATTGGCAACTTATGCTGCGGAAATCAAGCCAGCGCGCGATCGCATGGAAGCCGAGCGCCAGGAGCGGATCGCAGCGGCAAAGCAGGAACTCGGCGCTTACGAAAAAGAGCTGGCACCCATACTGGAGCAACGCGAAAAAGAGCGACTCGAAAAGATTGCTGCGACGAAAACGGCACTCACCGATCGCCAGAACTCTGTGGCAAGCCGGTTGGAAACGTTTGCAGCCTCGCTGACCGATCAGACGCGCTGGCAGTCGTTGGAGCCAGTGGCCATGAATGCATCGATCAATACGGCACTGTCTCACGAAGGCAACGGCATCGTCTTCGCATCCGGGGACAACGATAACAGCAGCCTGACTCTGGAGACGATGACCGAGCTGAAGAATGTTGCTGGTGTGCGGCTGGAAGCGTTGATCGATGAACGCCTGCCAAAGAATGGCCCGGGCCGCGACGATGATGGAAACTTTGTCCTCACCGAGTTTGAAACCTGGTGGGCACCGGCGCGATCCGCTGGCGCTTGGACATTCGTGAAAGAATGGAATTTTTCGACCGACGCCGACGGATGGAAAGCTGATCAGCAGGCGAAGCTCAGCAGTGCCAATGGCCAACTGACGGTAACTTCTGAAGGAAATGATCCCGTGTTGTCAACGGAGGTGACGGCCGCTGCGGGCGACTACATCGTCGAGCTGGACGTCCAGTCAGCAAAGCTTGAGAATGCCGAGCTTTTCTGGTCGACTGAGAAAGGCGGCTTCGCGCCGGAGCGGTCTATGCGCTTTTCGCTGCAGAGTGGTGCGCCATTGCGAGTGCAGTTCTCTTCTGCCGAGGCGTTGACCGGCCTGCGCCTGGACCCGATGGTGCAGAAGGGCGAGATTGTCATCGATTCGATCAAGCTCTTTCAGGCAGGTGCAACCGAGTGGAAGAAAGTGGAGCTGCAAAATGCCAAAGCCACTCACAGCCAGAATGAGTACGCTGTGGAAACTGCGATCGATGGAAAGCTGGATGCCAAGAACAATGGCTGGGCGATCGCTTCGAGACTGGGCGAGAATCACATCGCAACTTTTGAGGCGAAGGAGCCCCTGGCCAGTGATCAGGGAGTGCGTCTCCGCTTTGTGTTGCACCAGCAGTATGAAGGGAAGAAGCGGACGCTGGGCAAATTCCGCCTGTCCGTAACGGATGCTTCCACACCGAATTTTGGTGTTTCCGCTGACTTGGCTGAAGCCGCCGCCACGCCGTCCGAGAAGCGCTCTGTCGAGCAGACGGTTGCCCTCTTTCAGCACATCAACCAGAACGATCCAGAACTTCCCAAACTTCGCGCAGCGATTGCTGAGGCTGAGAAGCCGCTGGCACCTGATCCACGCCTGGTGCAGTTGAAGGCAAACTTGGAGGAATTCAGCAAACCGCTCACACCCGATGCGAAATTGGTGAGACTCGAGAGCGACGTAAAGCTCAGTGAGGAACAACTCGCCGATCACCGCCTCACCGGTGCGCAGGATCTTGCATGGGCGCTCATCAATACACCATCGTTCCTTTTCAACCGATAGATTTCCAAGGGTTCCAAGGAGAGGCGGACTCCGATCCGCCGTTAAGCCAGAATCCCCTTCACACTTACAGTGCACACCGGTATGCAAATGCCGGATCGGGGTTTTCGGTTTGGAGAGCCTTCCTCATACGCACCTGAACGCGGGTCATGAGCGGCGCTGGCATGGAGTGGAAGAGCGGCGAATAGATCATGTAACTGCAGCGATACTTGAACATTCGCGTTTGAAGGTCGAGATCGTGCAGTGCGGTGTCATTCTGGCTGGGCTGTCTTATTGACAGAAATGCTTCCCGCCGAACGAAAAAGACGCCATCCGAGCGATCCTCGAAGACACCCTTCCGGCGCCCGGCATCACTCGGGAGCAATCGACAAAATCGGCGCAGGCGTCAGGGTCTGTCAGTGTCAGAGCCGCCTATCGAGTGTCAAGTTCTGCGGTGCGTATTTTTCTTGGCTTAGGTGAGGCCAGGAGCTGGCAAGCCGCGCAATCGATTCGCCGCGCACCATGCGGAGATCGCTCTCATGCTAATGTTGTCCAGCTGCTCGTTGAAGCGTCCTCTTGCCTGGGTGATGGTTCGTTTCTGTGGATTGACGGCGACGGTGGCGTGGTGGTTCCACTTCATGGTGTTCGTATGCTGATCGTCGATCGGTGCTGAACGTAACGACCATATTCGGCAGCAGTTCTCCAGGCACGCTCCAGCATAACCGGCCACACAGTTCCCCATGCGCTGGCTTTCCTGTAGAAGGTCAAATGCCGAACACAGCTCAACCACCTCCCAGCATGATCCCATCCTCCGCAGGCGGATCGGTTTGATATCCTCGGATGGCAGCCAGACGTAGACTACGGCACGGAGTAGAAGGGCGCGGTGCCCGGAACTCTGAATATCGAAAGCGCCGTCATCAAGCTGATGGGATTTCTCGACCTTCGCAGCGATTTCATTCCAGGTACGTACCGCCTGCCGACAGAGGCTTTCGACTGATCTCTGCTTGAGGCAAAACGGACGCTGCTCGCGGGCATGAACTTCTGCGAGATAGGTGATGAAGTCGACTACCATCCCTGTCATCCCGGGATCAAACGATTCGCTTGCTGCCAGTTTCTCGATCAATGTCAGCCAGAACCGATCTTTCTCGAAGTGCGTCCTGATCCGTGATCGCAGCACCGCTCTGGTGAGTGGTTCGTCGCCGCCAAGCGCATGCACCAGCCCCCACCGGATCGCTTCACTGATTTGGAATGTGGATGGAGCCGACATCGCCAGATGTGCTGCACGTCTGGTCACGTGCTCTGGAAAGCCCGGAGCCTCCCGGAGATTGCCGCCTCGTGCTACATGGACAAACCAATCCCTTGGCGAACTCCGTAGCGGACCGTGCTCCAGCCACGCCGGAGTGAGGAACTCAGGGATCGGATACCGAACAAACAGGTGTTCGAAGAATGACCAGAACTGTTCGGCGGCGTGGTGATTTGGATCAGGATACCAGACCTCCGGTAATCGCTCCCAGGCATCGGCATAGGCGGCTGCTCGGAGAAAGGGGCTGATGCTCAGGAACTGGGGCATCAGTTCAAAGAACATCGTCGATCGCTCCTCCAGAACAGTGAACACCCGGCGGCAGGATTCCCTGCACGCCTCGGGCATCTTCGTCCATGGAATTTTGCAAAGTGCGCGGCAGTGTTGGCGAAAGATGGGATGGCGAACAGATTTACGATTCCAAGTAAGATTTTCGGCAATGATTCGAGGCATCAGAGGGCCATGCACGTTTCTTGCCAGATAGCTGGTCGGCAACGAGCAGAAACGACGGATCGCAGCAACAACCGCGACAGCCTGCATCTCACCGGATGATTCGGGAGACGCTGTTTGCGCAGCAGTGATGCTCTCTGATTCCCCGCCTTCATGGGTCGGGAGTGTCATAAGATTAGATTAGATTACAGCGGTAAATAGATAACGATTTCGCGTGCAGGAAACCACACGACGAGCCCAGCTATCCAGCTGGACCAATGTTAGGGCACGCAAACGAACGGCGATCTACCGTCGAGGCGTGCGACATCTGATTCCCGATCGAGAATCAGGAAAACCACTGTAATGAGACAAAAAGCATGACCGCGACATTGAAGATGAAAAACGACCAAAGTCAACCGATTCCCTGAATTCCAGGGCTTACGCATGAGGAGTTGATGGTATTGTGGCGATTAGGGAGAATCGAAAGAGCGGA
>JAQCER010000172.1 GCA_027618625.1 Verrucomicrobiota bacterium | reverse complement strand
GCCTCCAGTGCAGTGTCGGGTGCCACCACATCGGCGACCACGCCTCCATCAGGCAGCTTGATCGAAACGATCGCACCATCCGTTCCCCACCCATTCTCTGCAAAGGCAAATCCCTCCAACCCGTTGACTGCACCGGCATCTTTCTCTTTTTCGAAAGCAGCCACAAAGCTGTCGCCCTGCTTTTCTGCTGCTGCCGACGGCTCCACGAGAACCCCTTTCGCAACATGGTAGACGTGCACTTTGCCCTCAGGCATCGTCCCAGTCGGCGTGATCTTTACCAGAACCGACTCACCTTGATCGTCGATCGTAATGTCAACCAAGTCGGAATCCACTGGCTGCTGCAAACGAACCTTATCGAACTCTTGTTTCAGCGCATCATCAACAGCGGGCACCTCAGCAACGACCGCAAGTTCAAGCTTCCCCTGATGGTTTCCCGGGGTGCAAATCTCATCGCACTGCAGCCAGTTGGCCTTCAGCCCGATCGAGATCGTCGATCCCACCGACACGCTGTCGGCCACCGTGATGTCCGTGAGCAGATAGACCGTGCCATCGTAAATGTTACTCGTGCCAATCGCATCCGTCTTCGGCTCCGGCACGGGCCAAATAATCGGGCCTGCGGTCAGGCCCTCGGGCAGATCCCACGTCAGCTGTGTCGGGCGACCGGTTCCTGGGTTCGCCCAGTAGGTGTGCCACGGGCCACTGTGCACCATCTTCAGCGCCACCGTAAATGTGGTTCCCGGCTGCACCGCCGATACTTCGCTCACCAGGGACGCCACCACTTCCTTGCCAGGAGCAGCAGCAACCGCAAAGGGGTCGTCCACAAAGTTGGGCCCCTGAGCGGGTGAGCGACCAGTCAGCACGAGAACGCTCACGCACAACAGGAGCGCGGCAGGGCGAACGACGGCGGGGATCAACATTTAGAGTATGGTTCTGTTCTGGATTGAAAGGAAGAGCCCCGGCACGGGCCATCTATTCCGAAAATCTAAAGCGAAGAATGGGATCCATCGCAAAACGGCGGATTCTTGCTGTGCTTGCAGTTGCAAAGGGCGACTGTTTTCGCCTCCTCGAGCGTGAATTTCTGCGGCCCCAGCCCCGTGCCCTTGTGGCTGCCATCGCAGAAGGGCTGCGTCTCTGCCCGCCCACAGCCACACCACCAGTAATCGCCTGCATCCAGTTTCATCACATTCGGTCGTTTTTCAAAAATTTGTGGATCTGACATGGTCGCACTATCGCAAGGGAGTGCGCTCTAGTCAAAACAAAGCATCTCGCCCCGTTCATCTCCCTCACCTTCTACCACCTCCTACCATCTCCTACCAAGGTCTAGTGTCTCGTCTTGCACAAGTGGAGTGACCGCATAAGCTGCGTCCGTTGTGACCGACCACGCAAACATTTCCAAAGCTCCAGATACCACATCGTTGCTCGAATCGCTGACGCAGCTGAGGGCGCTGGTTTCGGGAAATGACAATGACAATGGCAATTCGAAGGCGTTCGCTGTGGACGAAGGCGCCGCCTGCCACGAGCGCTTCCTTGAACTCCGCCGCCTGGAACGGAGTCTGAACCAGTACCAGTCCCGCACTGGACAGCAGCTCACCTATGTTGGCTTGTTAGGGCACTTTTCGGCCGGCAAATCCAGCACCATCAATGCCCTGCTTGCAGGCGCTGGTGAGCGAGCCACTGGGCATCATCCTACTGATCGCGCGGTCACTTTGATCACTCATCCGCAGAATGCACAGGATCTGATCGGAATGCATCGCAAGGGCGAAGTCGAAGTCGGCGCCTCCTTTCAGGAACATGATTTCCTGCGGGACGTCGTTTTGGTCGATACCCCAGGATCGGGCGATCCACTGATCGTCGAGGAGATGGTGCGCGATTTTCTGCCCATCTGCGATCATCTGGTCTACGTGTTCTCTGCCGCGGTTCCCCTAGACACCACCGACCTTCCTATCCTGCAGAAGGCGCACCGCGAACTGCCGTTCATTCCGATGCAATTCGTTATCACACGGGCCGACGAATTTAAGGTGAACCATCTCGCACCACTGGTAGATTCCAACTTCGATCAACAGGCGGCGGATCACTTTATCGGCGAGTTCATCTCTCGACTGGAGGCCGCCGTGCCAGGGATGAAGGCACAGCGCAGCGACTTCGTCATGATCGACAATCGATCCCACTTCCGCCTCGACCGCCTGCTGCAGACACTTGGCGCGATCAATGCAACGACCGGATCGACACGATTGCTGCACGCGCACAAGCTGCGCTACTTTGCAACGAACGCTTCCCGCATCCACCAGCAGTTCATCGAACAACTCCAGGGCACGCTCGGCGCGCAGGAAGCATTGCTGAAAGCAGCGAAAGAAAACCATGCCCGCTACCAGAAAACCGTGGCGATGGGACACAGTCGGCTCACCGAAAGCTGGAGGCTGCAACTCCATCAGTTCGACACGCTTCAGAGCAATTTCATGGACGAAATGGACTCCCTTGCCTTTGGGCAACCGCTTCCAGAGAAGGTGGCGCATCTCCCAAAAATCAGCGCCGCAATCAACGCCGCGATGGAAGCAGCAAAAGCTTCCGCTACCGAAACAGCAGGCGCATTGAGTGCAGGGATCGAAGCCAGTTGGCGGAAAGAATTTGCAACTGCCCGGTCTAGGTTGATCGAAGAAATCACGAACGCTGCCGATCCTGAAGTGGTCACGCTCACCATGGCGATGCCCGCCGCGTTCCTGGAGGGTGAAGCGAGCCTGCAGCAAAATCTTGTCCCGAGCAGCGATCTGGAGCTTGCTCTGAAATCGCTGCCCACCGTGGTTGCCACCGAGCTGATGCAGCTGCAATCAGAAACGTTCGAGAAATCCCAGGCGCTCGGACGTTGGCTCGAACCAGGAAAATTGTGCGAGGCGCCAACAGAATTGCTCGACACGTCGAAGCAACAGCTGGCGGACATGCTCGATACCTTTCTGGAATCGGTTGACGTCTACAAGGCTGCGGGGCTTTCGCTCAATGCCAGGGAGCTGGCCGAGCGGGCCGGAGTGGTGCGGGCCATCGACGCCCTGGAGAAAGTCGAGATCCCTGCCGAACGTCGCGACGCCTGGCTTCAAAACGTCGTTGGCCGCATCTTCCCGGATCGTGCCGCCCAACAGAGCGCTGCGCAGTCAGGCATCGCTGAATTGCAAGGAACACTATCATCTGCACAACAACGCTTCGCCACCTGTGACTTTGTTCCCGGCGACAGTGACAGCGCTGCTGACGCCACAGCCCCGGAAACATCGATCCGAGAGCTGTGCGAGGTGGCGCAATCGGCAGCGCTCACGTTCCAACAGCGTGCCCACAAGGCATTCCAAGCCATCGGCGATGCCAAGAATATTGCGCTCGCCGGGCATCAGAAGACATTACAGGAAACGGCCGCCCGCCTGCGCGAAGACAAAAAGCGGATCAGCGTGACGTTCGCCGTCAGCGGTGCCGTCGCCGGGCTGATCCTGTTCTTTCTGGCCAGCCTCGTGCTTCCCATCTTTCAGCCGTTCTCACCTCGGTCGGAATTGGCATTGTTCTGATCGGCGCAGGAATCTTCGGCGGCACCCAGCTTGCGGACAAGTTCGACCGATCGCGCGCAGCACTGAAGGACTGCTGCAATGACTACCGCGAGAGAGCAAGGACGACGCTGCTGGAATCGCTGGCAGACATCGAATGCCCGGACGGCAAACCAACGTCGGCCCACACGGCCGAAATTTCGAATATCCTGCAGGCGCATTGGAATGCACGACTGAACCAGGTCGTCGCCGCGAGCACGGACAGACATCGCTCCGCATACCAGAACCTGCGCACGGCCCGGGAGAGCATTGACCGCATTCGCACGGAAGCCGTGACAGTGGGACAGAAGTTCTTCCAGCACAACGCCAGCTGCTACAAGGATGCCGACGGCAATCTCGATCAACTGGCTGCGGTATCGGCAGAGATCAAAGAAGATGCGATCCTGCCATCGTTCCGCATGTTCGAGGATCGGACAGAGGAACTGTTCACCTTGCTCGCCGCCGTCCGCAGCATTCATCTCGAAGTGCCGACCGCCTCGGTGTCGCACCAAGACTCTCAAGTTTACTTGTCGAGCATTGCGAACACAACATGACAGGTTACTTCACTTCGCGATCAGCCGCTCACAAATCATAAACCACAAACGAACGGAGTCACATCCCCTGGCTCTCCCTGTAGTATCTATCTTATCTCTGCTCCCCCAGACCTTCAGACTAACGACATGACGGGGATGTTGCACTCACCCGATCGAAGGGAGGCTGGCAGCGGCGACGGCTTGACCGTGGCGTTTTTGCTGCTCGTCTGGAGTCGATAGCTTGATGCTTTCTGACAGGGTTGGGAACTCGGCGCGCAGGACTTCGTCGGCCTTTTGCAGAATGATCTCGCCACCTTGTCCAGAAGTCACACGGCCAAGAATGAGGACGTTGCGGATGTCGTAGAAGTTTGCGTAGTGGGCGATGCTGTAGCCAAGGTAGACGCCGATGGTTTCGAAAATCAGACGCGCTTTTTCATCGCCGTTGGCCATGAGTTTCTGCACCTCGACCAGTTGTTCGGGGAATGGCATGCCGGCGTCGAGTGCGATGCCCGCTGCGGGAACGAGACGTGCAACCGCCTGTTGCGAAAAGTACTGCACGCCACAACCAATATCCTGCGACCACTCGTCGGCAGTCGCGCCGGGATCGTAATCGACTGGAGCAAAAGCGAGTTCGTTGAGCCACGGACGAATGCGTCCGTCGGGATCGACATAACCTGATGCCATGCTGGTGCCGAGGGAAATGCCGAGCACTGCATTGTCTTTCATCGACATTGAACCCGCGAGGGCCGTGACGTCGCCATCGTTCACCACTTCGAAGGGAACATCGTTCCACTCTTTCCTCAGCTGGAAAAAGATACGGCGCACGTGCTTGTCGAAATCACTTTCCGAAACGCCACGAAACAGGGAGCCAGCGCGGACTTCATTGTTCACATAAACGCCAGCGGCGCTGCCACCGATCGCATCGACGCGCGGCAGGTGCTCGGCGGCGCGCTTGAGGGAATCACGAATTCCTTCAAGGTGATAATTCGGGTCACTTTGAAAGTAGGGATCCCAAGCGATTTCTTCGGAAAAAACGATTTCGCCGTCAATGACTGCGGCGGCCTTGCGATCGCTGCCGCCGAGATCAAACCCGATGCGGCAGCCGTCCAGATGCCGACCGAGCGGCTGCCCGGCAGTGCTTGCCTGAGGCATCTCGTCTTCCGGGCAGTAGTCGATGGTCAGATCGGAAAGATAGATTCGTCCGCCCAGAACACTCTGATCAAACGCACGCGGCCCCTCGAAGCTGTAGGTCTCCTGAAGTGCTTCGGCGAGATCTGGCGAGCCACTCACCAACACCCGACTGCCGCCCCTTTGCCAGAGCAGGAACTTCAACAGTCGCTCTGCATACTTGAGGTTTGAGCTGACATTCTCGGGAACATGCGCACGCATCTGTGTCCGGTGAACGGAAACGACGCCGTTCGGCTGTTCCAGCGCGATGGAGAAGGGCTCTGGATTCCCCAGCCCGTCGGCACTGGAAAAATAGTCGCGGTTCCAGAGCGCGGCAGGGAGGAACTGGGAATCCAGCGGCGCAGGTACCTTAAGTGTATGAATCACGGCTATTTGCTGGGTGTCCGGAATGCTGAAGCTGGCAATCCGGCAGAATTCATGAGATTGGGCTCCGCCAGTTGATCCCAGGCGAAGCGCACGTGCACGGGATTTGCAATCTCAGGAGAAGATACGACCACGCTTGCGCCGTCCGCCACCGCCTTGGCTGGAGCGAATTTCCCGTCTGCGCCAGCGATTTCGAAGTGGCTCAATTCCTTGTCGTCCCGCGCCTTCAAGCCATCTGCGGCATGGGCAAAGCGAATGCGCACTTTGCCGCCTTCCACTTGGTGGTCACGATAGAGTGGCCCGGAAATCGCAGCGACGTCTTTGCCGTAGTCGTTTGCCAGAGCGAGCAGCGCCAACCGATGTCCCACGTCCTGTTTATTCTTCGGGTGAATGTCTTTGATGTCGCCGATGTCATTGATGATCGCCATGCCGGTATTCGGGATCTTCAGGCATTCGGTCTGTGCTTCCCATAATTCAGGAAGGGATTCCTTGCGGTTTTCCCCGTAGTTGTAGGGAGCAATCTGGACAAAGTAGAAAGGGAAGTCGCCTTGCTTCCAGAGTTCGCGCCAGCCGCCGATCAGTGCCTTCTTTTTTTCATAATAGAGCATGCCCTCACCATTGTTGGCTTCCCCTTGATACCAGATGGCACCTTTCATCGCGAAGGGAATGAGCGGGTGGATCATGGCATTGTAGAGCGAGATGGGTGTCTGTTGTTGCGCGGGCAATGGGTTCGGTGGCTCCGGGACTGCGGTGATCGTTGCGTTGTCCTTCAGCTGCTGTCGTGCTGTCGGCAGCCATTCGGCAAGCTTCGAGACATAGGCGTCCGTCACTACGGCATACTGGGTCGTTCCGGGAATGCGTGATGACGCTTCATCGTAGATATTCTGCAAAGCAGGAACCTGAGCGAATCCGTTCAGGGGTGTCCATGGCTCAACGCGTGTGCCGCCCCAGGAGGAATGGATCAGGCCCACTGGAACGTTGAGTTCCTGGTGAAGTTCACGACCGAAGAAGTAAAGCACTGCGGAGAACTCGGAAATGCTCTCCGGCGTGCAGACGTCCCACTTGGCATCGACGTCTGCCTGCGGGCGGGCTGAGTGCGTCCGCGGGACATAAAATAGACGAATGTTAGGAAAATTCGCGGCGGCAATTTCCTTCTCAGGCTCGTTGGCTTGCTTCACCGCCCACTGCATGTTCGACTGACCGGACCCGATCCAAACTTCACCAACCAGCACATTGTTCAGAGCGATGGCATTGTTGCCGGTGACCTTCAAACTGGCAGGTTCCGCACTGGTCTGAAGGGCATCGAGAGTCACTTTCCAGGCTCCCTGAGCGTCTGCGGTGGCCGATTTCGACTGCCCGGCG
>JAQCER010000171.1 GCA_027618625.1 Verrucomicrobiota bacterium | reverse complement strand
AATTTCTGTAATGCAGCTGTCTATTTTCCATGTTTTCTAGCTGTTTTAATGCGTAAGCCCTGCCGTTTTAACTAGGGCTCAGGCGAACATGGTGATGACTTGAGAAACGTCTGAGAGCGGCTAGTGTGAACAATGCCCTCTTATGAAAAACCATTGTAGCCAGTTTCGAGCGAATCCCGTGACGCGCCGGGGCATGTTGCAACAGTGCGGGATGGGCTTTGGTGGCTTTGCCTTGCAGGCACTGCTGGGAGATCGTGCATTCGCGGGTTTTGATGCGAACGGGGTCGATCGAACGGTTTCTCTGGATCCTTTCGCACCACGTGCGACGCACTTTCAACCGCGTGCGAAGAATGTCATCTTCCTTTACATGGACGGCGGTGTGTCGCAGGTGGATTCATTTGACCCCAAGCCGATGCTCGACAAGCACGACGGCAAGGATCCCGGGCAGATGTTCAAGGTGGAGCCGACACAGTTCAACAACAACGGCACGCTACTCAAGAGTCCATGGGCGTTTAAGCAATTCGGGCAGAGTGGCATTCCGGTCAGTGAGTTGTTTCCGAACGTGGCCCGTCAGGTGGATGACCTGTGCGTGATTCGATCGATGACGTCGAAGTTTTCCGAGCACACCAATGCCAATTACTTTCTGCACACTGGAAGTGGATTGCAGGGCAGGCCAAGCATGGGGGCATGGGTGACCTATGGTCTCGGCAGCATGTGTCAGGATCTGCCGGGATTTGTGGTGCTCAATGGCGGGCTGACACCACCGGGTGGGCTCGACAATTTCAACAGCGGGTTTTTGCCCGCAAGTTTTCAAGGTTCGATTTTCCGACCGGAGAATCAGCCGGTGGCAAATATCACGCCGCAGGAGAAATCGCCGTCGTCGCAAAGGAGCAAGCTGGATTTACTGGCTAAGCTCGATCGCGAACACCTGAGCCGAGCAGGGCGTCACGACAATCTGGAGTCGGCGATCCGCAACTACGAGATGGCTTACAAGATGCAGTCGGCCATTCCTGAGTTGATGGACTTGAAGTCCGAGCCGGATTACTTGAAGACTGCTTACGGTCTGGATCACAAGAACGACGCGACGCGAATTTTTGGCACGGAGTGCCTGGTGGCCCGGCGTCTCGTTGAACGCGGTGTGCGTTTTATCGAACTTACCTGCCCGAATGTGGGAAGTGACCGCTGGGACGCGCACGGCAACCTCCGCGACAACCACAGCAAAAATGCGCTCGCTGTGGATCAGCCAATCGGAGCGCTGCTGCAGGACTTGAAAGAACGCGGCATGCTCGATGAGACATTAGTCCTGTGGTCTGGCGAATTTGGCCGCACTCCGTTTGCCCAGGGCCGCGACGGACGCGACCACAATCCGTTCGCGTTCACGATCTGGATGGCGGGCGGAGGCGTCAAAGGTGGCACCATCTATGGGGAGTCCGACGAATTCGGCTACCACGTTGTAAAAGGGAAACTGGAAATGCACGACCTGCATGCCACGATGCTCCATCTGCTGGGGGTCGATCATACCCGGAGCACGTTCCGATTCGGTGGCCGAGACATGCGCCTGACAGATGTGCATGGCAATGTGTTAACGGAAATCTTGGCCTAGTCGGGCCTACGGACCTTCAGATTTCCTTTCTTTCCAATTGTAAGGGGTAAAGGCACTATCATGGAGTGTTGGAGGGGTCGGCACCCGATGTAGACAGCGGAAAGGCCGCTGTGGATACAGCGGCCTTTCGGACAAAATATTCGTGCAGCGAGTTAGAGCATCACTCAGTGGCGTGGACCTCGACTTCAATATAGTGATTGAGGTCGTTGGCGGTGTTGCCATTTGAGTAAAGCCTCACGTAGCGCGCCTTCGCTCCCTTTGCGTCGATGATCCGGCCGTGGTTGGTCTCGATGTATGTCGGGTCTTTTCCAATCCCAAGCTTGGACGAATTGTCGTCGTCACTGTTGTAAATGGTCGTGGCCTCGGTGAACGTCGGGTCATTGGAAACCTGGACGATGACATCATAGTAGGCACAGGCTGCCTTGTGGAAGTGCCACACCAGGATCGCATGGATGTTGAATTCTTTCTCAAGATCGACCTGCACCCATTGGGTGTCGAATCCAAGTTCGACGAAGTAACCATCGCCACCGTCTTTGTCACCGTCTGTCACAAAGCCGAGATCGCCAATGGTGGGCTCGGGATCGCTGGAGGTGACCGTTTTTCCAACTGCGACATTTGTTGTGCCGACGGGAACAGGCATCGTCAACTTGGGCTTTCCGGGCGGCTCAAGATTCGAGAGCTTCACAGGCACTGGAGTGCCAATGAACATCGGAATCGGGAACTCGGTTACCAGATCCATCATTCCTTCTGCAGGTGCACTGGCCGATGCACTGGGGATAGTGGCCGTTTCCGTCGGCACCGGAAGTGTCGGAGCAGGCGTTGGCGTTGGCGTTGGCGTTGGAATCCGGGTAGGTCCATTCGATTCGGTTACTTCGGGCACCGCTGTCGACGAAGGAATTGGGGCGACAGGTGCCGCACCTCCACCGGGTGAGGCATAAGTGCCTAGCGCGACCCCTTTGGTCTTTAGCTCTGCCTGCTTGGACTGCAGTTCGGCAATTCGGGAGTTTACATCGGCAAGATCGCGGGTGGCATTCGCGATGTTCTTTTCGGCGTTTTCGCGTTTCTTCCCTTCCTCTTTGAGCTTCTTCTCGATGGCGAGCTCGTCAGCGGTGGCGGCGATCTCTTTGTCGTCGTCGATGCTGGCAGTCTCTTCGGTGACATCAACGCCGACATTGATGACTTTTTCACAGGAGGTCATCGCCAGGGCCAGTGCCGGGATGACAATGAGTGGGAATAGAGCGGAACGTATTTTCATTGTTCTAAAAAGTGAATGATAAATGGGGGATGTTAGGCGACTACGAAGTCCGATGGTGAGAACTCGATACGCTTGCCCTGTTCGATGGCATCGTTGACACGCAGGACCATGACGCAGGTTTTATATGCCTCGCTCACTGGGCAGTTCAGGTCCGCTTGGTTTTCGGAGTTCTTCGCCACGTAGTAGAAGTTCTCTAAATGTGGGGCGTGAGCTGGCTTGTTCAGGGCGGTTGCAAGCTCCCACTCGTCCAACGATGCGGTTGCACGAACATCGACAATGGCAGCTGGGCCATCGGACGATGTCTGAGGCACCCAGCGGCCGTTCGCCAGCCACAGTGTGTCACCGGGAGGTTTCGGCCACGGGCGTGGCTGCTCCCAGAACTTGTTCTTCACGTCGACCGAGCCTGCTGCCCGCTTGATGAGTCCGGCGCTTGCGTATGAATCCCACGGCTGGGCGTGCGCCTCGCGGTAAGCGGCATTTGGCGATGGCAACTCCGATATCGCGACGGATCCGTTCACCCCCATGAATTTCTCGTAGAAACTCTGCGAACCAGTGGTCGTCAGAACCTGGTAGGATGCCCGGGCGGTTCGCACTCCGAGATTATCACCTCCAAAGCGTGCTCCGGCATCGCTGTCAAACTCGTACACCATCATCGCGTTGTCGTGGTGTTCGAACTCATCGTAGTAGTCACGGCCACCACTGGCGACCACGGCCTTCGGCAGTGCGTCGAACATCCAGGCAAAAAGGTCGATCTGGTGAGCTCCGAGGTCCGACATTGGGCCACCACCGTACGCTTTGAACCAGCGCCAGTTGCGAAATTCGAGCATCGAGTTGTAGCCGAATTCCTTCAATCTTGCGGGATCCATTTCATACTTCCGTCCCCAGCCCAGCGGCTTGCTGACTGCCCGGTTCCATTGAGCGTTTGCATGGGTCATGCGGCCCAGCAGCTGGTTACCATGAATGATCTGACTGCGAAGGGCAAGGTAGCGAGGATTGCTGCGGCGCTGGTGACCGATTTGAAGCAGATTCCCGGTTCGGCGCTGGGCCAGCACCATGGACTTGGCATCCTCGATGGTGTGCGCCATCATCTTCTCGCAGTAGACGTGCTTCCCTGCCTCCAGGCACATAATAGTGTGCGGGGCATGCACGAAGTCAGGTGTGGCGAGAAGGCACACGTCAATGTTATCGCCTTCCTTCTCCAGCATCTCTTCAATGCGTTCGTAAGCATTGACGGTCCAGCCGTTCGCTTTGTAAACCGGATCCTTGGACAGGCGTCCCGCAATGGTATCGCGGTGGTAGTTCCAAATGTCGCAA
Organism: Verrucomicrobiota bacterium; assembly: GCA_027618625.1. Lineage (GTDB taxonomy): Bacteria > Verrucomicrobiota > Verrucomicrobiia > Verrucomicrobiales > DEV007 > JAGROY01. The sequence goes on along the minus strand of JAQCER010000171.1, from coordinate 2,833 downwards.
CAGGCAACGAAGCGGATTCCAGCCTCCTGGGCCACGGACATTGAGGCGGTCAGCAGTGCCTGTCCCTGCGCTCCGCAACCGATCAGGGCGACTCTCAACAAGTCAGACGGCTCCTGTGCTTTTACTGATCGGGTGGACGCCAGATAGACGCCAGCTCCGGTCACCGCGCTGGAGCGCAGAAAGGAGCGCCGAGTAAGATCGATGGTCTCCGTCTCTACTGGCTTGGTGCTGTCTATCGAATCTTTCGTATCATTCATTGGTATCAAGCGTTGTTTGCACGGAATGACTCATTACCATTTGGTGATTCCGAGCTTGTTTGCCTTCACGTAATGGAACGCGAGTGCAACTAAAGCTACGTAGACGCCGAGCCGGTAGACGGTCTCTTCTTCGCCGATGGACATCATGCCAAAAGAAAGTGAAATGAAGATCAATCCCGCAGCGAAAAGGCTGAGACGATTGAAGAAGCCGATGAGAAGCGAGGCTCCAACGCAGATCATGAGCGGTGCCAGCACTTTCAGGTAGAGTTCAGCAGCCTCAGGTGCGATCCCGCCGAACTTGGGCACTACACCGATGATGGCGCCCCCTTTCGCCTCCAGGTGTTCAAACCTGTAGAGTTCGCTCCAGCGCACACGGCTGATACCGCCACGCTCGACGATGACGTCGTTCGACAGCCTGAACTTTTCCAATCCCGAGGTGACCAGGCGCAGGCCTAGAAAGGTTCGGAGCAATAGATATGCCATTGTGTCGCCCGACCATGGCTGCTTTTCGGCTGGGGTGTTTTGCGAGGTATCTGCTTCTGACATGAGTGTTTCTTTTACGTTGAAAGCGGTGGGAAAATGGACCGCAATTTACGGAAAATCCAGAAAAAATGCGGAAATCGCAAATGAACGGAATTATTACACATACTGCGGTTGGTTTATATACGGTGGGGTGTTAACGCTGGATCGGGACGTCGATTTCGATTGCGGTGGCGCTGGTGCCTGGAATCCACGGGATTTTGGCAGCGAGCACCCCGGAAAGGCGGGCACCTTCGGTCGGAAGTGCTGGAGCATGCTCGGAGATGGTCAATTTCAAGCGCAATCCGCTGGAACCCGGAAGTTCGACAATCTGCTGCTCAGGTCTTGAGTCGATCAATCCATCACTGGAGAAAAAGTAGACGCCTGCTGCTGCGGAGTCTTTCAGCAACGCCAAGTTCGCACTGCTGCCGGTTGCCGGCACAATCTCGGCCGTGATCGTTCCTTCGCCGAGGGTTGCGGTGATTTTCCACGCATCCGATCTCTCGGGGCGATTCTTCCGAGCCTGGATGAATAGGGGCTGCGCTGCGGTGGGTTCAGGACTTTCATCCTTCCCGGCTATCGGAAGAGTGAGGCTCAGAGTGGCAAAGCCGGGGTGGCATGTCTTCCCACAGCACATCCACGACGCTGCGGCCTGCAGCGTAACCTCCGCCTGATCCAAGGATGCGGGAGGGGTGATTGTCACTGGAAGCAGCGTCTCGCCCTTATAGCCGTAGACGGGATAAATGGCCATCGTCGTGAGCTGCGGCTGAGGCCATTCGATCTCTCCTGCGACAAACCCTGCTGGCAGCGTCCACTCCAGTTTGGTAGGAACCCCCACAATCCCGGGATTCTTCCAGTAGGTGTGTCGCCCTGGTGCGTGATCGATTCGCAATCCGACGGTGAACGGAACTCCGGGTTGTATGGCTGAGGTCTCGGACACCAGCTCCAGTTTGAGGCCGTCAAGCGTCTGGGGAGTCGCGCCCGCAGGTTGGATCGGCCCCATCCATGCAATCGCTCCCATCATGAAACACAGAGGGGCTAAAAGGCTGACGGTTTGAAGAATGCGGAGCTGGGGGATCACGATGCGGTGTGGAAGGATCACACCTCAAACTAGTGGCGGCCATTTTGGAATGCAAACTACTCGCTTTGGTATGGAAATTATGGTAATTTATTACAATTTATGACATCTCTATCAAATTCATCCTGTCAGAAATGGCTCATTATGTTGATATTCAGCGCATTAAGCGCAACGAGTGCTGCGGCTCAATCAGAGCCTGCCAGAGGGGCCAAAAAGGGTGATTCAGCCGACGCCCGTCCCAGGAGTGCTCGAATTCTCTCGGATGAATACTTTTTCGAAGCAGCGTTCGGTGCCGGGCAGATCGCTGCGCTTGGAGGATTGATCGAGAAAAAGGATCGAACGAACTTCCTCACCACAGGTCGATTTGACAAAAAACCAAAGCTGAACGAGATCGCCCAGCGTTATGGCGAGCCAGATCTGGTGGTGGCAACCAAGGAATTCTATCTGGAAGGCGATGAGGCGGCATCCTATACGGTGACGGCCTACTACGATCGAGTAGGATTCAGTGTCTACGGCAAGCATCAGCGCAGCCAGACGGTGCACATCGTTACGCTACAGTATCACGATTTCACGGCAGCATTGCGTCCTGCCCAAGGGAAATTTTTCTACGAGATTGTGGCGTCGAAGAACCGCGTTTTCTACAGCGATGGGAAGGAAGTAGGGCTGCATGTGTACACAGACCGTCTGGAGTGGACGACGCTTGGTGCTATTCCGGCAGGAGAGTATGCGACGCTAGGCAACGAAGCCTATGGCAAAGTGCAGATCGACAAGGATGGAAACGGTCGCCTGTTCCACTATTATCCCAACGGCAGCGTCAGTGAGCGGATTCAATTCGCGAACGGAAAGTATCATGGTAAACTGCAGGAGTTCAGCGACCAAGGGTGGACGGTTCGGGAGTCTCACTATCAGGATGGACGCTTGCACGGGAAGATGCAGCGATTTTACGAGAATGGCTTGAAGCAGGCAGAAGCAGTCTACT
>JAQCER010000170.1 GCA_027618625.1 Verrucomicrobiota bacterium | reverse complement strand
AGCGAGAATAAGTGACTTCCAACCGATTCGGAATGGCCTTTAGCGAACGGCGAGCCCGACATCGACGAGATTCCGGCTCATCGGCGGAAAGCCATCGCGACGGTGACGAACAGGTTGCATGTGGATGCGTTCTCAGGCACGTTTCTCCGCCAGGGTATGAACGTCTATAGAATCCATGAGTGTCTATTGATTTCCGCAAGCCTAGCGGTGGCGGGCTTCCTTGCTGGCTGCGGTGGTGACGGGGATGGCGATGTGGATCATGTCGATCCACCTGTCAGGGTTGATCAGCCGGTATTGCTGGTTTTGGACGGCGACGAGCATACTGGAGAAGATCTGAAGCCGGATGCTGAAAACTGGGGAGGCGAAGTGTTTGCTGAACAGGCAGGGGCGAAGCTGAAGGAGCTGGCTAGGTTGCTCTCGGACAGTGCTCCTGTTTCCCCGGAGTCTTTGAGTGAGCTGGCAGCGGAGGAGGTGCAGGGGAACACTGCTTATGCGGGTGAACAAGTGGTGTTCGATGACGGGACGCTGGCCATTCGCATCTTCAGCGCGGAGCCAGGGGCACCTCCACAGTGGCGAGGACTCGAGCAATTTGCAGCGGCACTGGCGGAAATGAAGCGCTCGTTCGGCGATTACCAGACGCTGGAAGTAACGCTCAAGATCGTTGGACTTGAGCCAGCGGATGGAATTGGCAATTGGTCATCTACCGTGCGATTTGAGTCACGCATTTCGAGGAAGGCATCGATCGCGCAACAGAGAGCCAACTACTCTTGCAACTGGCGAAGCGCCCCGGACTCTGGAAGTCCAATGTTGACGCAGGTCTCCCTCGTGAGCATCGAGACCGCAGAGTCATCCAGCCCGGAGCCATGGTTCAAAGACCGGACGGCCGCCGTGCTGGACTCTAACACTGCACTCCATGAGCAGCTGTCATTTGGACTCGACTACTGGTTGAGGAGGATTGGTCGCGTCCATGGGATGACGTATTTCAAGCGTCAGGGCATTGCAATCGGCGACAGCAATGGCGACGGTCTGGACGACGTGTATCTCTGCCAGGGAGGCGGACTTCCCAACAAGTTGTTCGTGCAGCAAGTTGATGGTTCGGCAGTGGATCAGTCGGATGCTGCGGGTGTCGATTACCTTGATCAGACTGCAAGCGCGCTGTTTGTCGATGTCGACAACGATGGCGATCAGGATCTCGCACTGGCGACATTTGAAGGTGTGGTCGTGCTGGGCAACGATGGCAGCGGCAAATTCAACCAGCAGGCACACGTCCGGCTGGCGGATTCCGATTTGCATGCCCTGTCAGCGGTTGATTTTGACGACGATGGCGACCTTGATCTTTACGTTACCGTGGACTTCGCAGACAATCCGTCCGCCCGTTTCCTTTACCACGATGCCAATGACGGTGGCCGCAATGTTCTGCTGCGAAATGACGGCGACTGGACGTTTGTCGATGCAACCGTTGAGGCCGGGCTGGACATGAACAATCGGCGCCACAGTCTGGCGACAGCCTGGGAAGACGCTGACAACGATGGTGACCAGGATCTGTACGTGGCAAACGATTACGGGCAGAATTGCTTTTACGTGAACGATGGCGGCGTCTTCTCGGAAGTGGCGGCAGACCGCGGCGTGTTGGACTTTGGATCTGGAATGTCCGTCACCTGGGGCGACGCGGACCGCGACGGCGACATGGATTTGTATGTGGGGAACATGTTCTCCTCGGCTGGCAGCCGCATCGTGTCCGAGCCGAAGTTTCTGCCGAATGCCACGTCCCGGGGGGTATACCGGCGCTTTGTCCGTGGGAATTCGCTCTATGTAAACGATGGCAACGCGTCGTTCGATGAAGTTCCTGACGCTGGTGGTGCATCGCGTGGTCGCTGGTCTTGGAGTTCTCTGTTTGTCGATCTCAACAATGACGGCTGGGAAGATCTGTTTGTCGCCAACGGCTACATCACCACTGAAGACCCAGGCGATTTGTGAAGCTTCTTCTGGCGACAGGTCGGGTCGTCCAGCAGTGCAGTGAGTCTTGGCGGGAACGCAACCGCAGCGGATTCATTTCTCAATGTGGTGAAGCGCGGGCTTTCATTCAGCGGGCGCGAGCGGCACTGCATCTTCCTGAATAAAATGGATGGCAGTTTTGCCGATGTAAGCACCATCAGTGGTCTTGACTTGCCAGACGATGGACGTGGCTCGGCCCGCTGTGATTGGGACCACGATGGCGACATCGATCTCTGGGTATCGAACAGGAATGCGCCGACCGTCCGTTATTTTGAAAACCAGGTGCCGCCATCGGAATCGGGCGGATTTGTCGCTTTCCGGCTGGAGGGAAGCGAGTGCAACCGCGACGCAATCGGTGCCCGGCTGCGCCTCGAGCTGACGGGGGAATCGCAACCGCTGATCAGGACGCTGCGGGCGGGGGAAGGGTTTCTGTCGCAATCGTCCAAGTGGGTGCACTTTGGTATCGGAAGGGGCAGGGAGATCGAACGCCTGTCCATATCATGGCCGGGTGGCGAGACGGAGGAGCTTGCAGGACTGCAGGTAAACACCCGCTACCGAATTGTTCAGGGCACAAAGACTGCTGCTGAATGGTCAAGGGCAGAGATCCCGCCACTGGCTGATGCCGCATTGGCATTGCCGGAACCTCAGGGCCGTGCAGCCATCACATCGTTGTCGCGTATCGGTGTTCCGCCCCTCCATTATACTGATATTGGCGGGAAGGCGCATACGTTGTTTGGGAACCAGACTGCAAACCGTCCGACATTGATCAATCTTTGGGCGACGTGGTGCTCGCCGTGCCTACAAGAGCTCAGCGAACTGACGCGACGCTCGGCAGAGCTTGAGACTGCAGGGCTGGATGTTGTTGCCCTCTGCGTTGATTCCGTGAATGACCAGAATTCAGGGACGGTGCAATCTCCCGGCGAAATCGCGAAGAAACTGGGGCTGCCATTCACCGTCGGCATCGCGAATACCCAGTTGGTCGATACGCTCCAGATGGTGCATAACCTGATGTTCGACATTCACGTCCCGTTACCACTGCCGAGCAGCTTTTTGATCGATGGAAATGGGCAACTGCTGGTGCTCTACAAAGGGCCGCTCTCGGTGGATGACCTTCTCGCCGACGCCACGACGCGCGCTGCCACGCAGGGGGTAGAACGTCGTGGGCTGACTGAACCATTCCCTGGGAAATGGATCGCAGAACCCCGAGTGCTGAGCTTCTTCGACCTCGCGATCAGCCTGTTCGAACGCGGCTACACGGACGATGCGATCTTCTACTACAAGAAACACGGCAAGGCACTGTCCAATCATCCGCAGACGCCCGGCATCATGGTTGCGCTGGGCAAGGCGCTGGAAACCAAAGGTGCGTATCAGGATGCCATGGGCGCGTATCAATTTGGCCTTACAAAATCAGCCGACTACGTTCCAGCCCTGGTCGCGCTCGCAACCCTGCGCACCAGCTGCCCGGACGCCCGACTGCGGGATCTTGCTCAGGCCGCGCAACTGGCGGAACAGGCTGTCCGCGCCACCGGTGCCCGGGATTCCGAGGCACTGCAGGCGCTCGCTGCCGCCTTTGAGGCTAACGGACGCAACGCAGATGCAAATGCCGTGCGCGCTGTAATGAAGGAGCTTGAGAAAGAACCCAAGTGATGCCGCACGCCAGGCCTAGCGATCGTTTCACGCGCGCAACATTCGCCTTCAATTGCTGCCAGAGTTCGGCTATTCTGCGGGGCAGATGATGTACCTATCAAAACAATTTTTTTCCCCCACGTTGACTGTAACGCTCTGCTTTGTCTTGGCGATAGGGTGTGCGGAGCAATCGGACAATGGGGTTCGTCAGGCAGAAACGAAGCCTCTCCCAGCTACCATGCCCATCGCATCCGAGCCGCTCGCGCCCACATCTTCTGGCGATGGGGCAAACATGTTTTCGACGCTCTCCGCTGACGCGACGGGCGTAACTATGGTTCACCCGTTGGATACCGAGCATGCATTGAAGCGCCTCTATGCATTTGGCTACGCTACCGGTGGGGTTGCCATTGGCGATCTCAATGGCGATGGTAAGCCAGACCTCTTTTTTGCCGGCGGCCCGGGGCAGAATCGCCTTTACCTGCAGTCCGATGATGTTCGATTTGATGATGTGACGGATTCAACTGGCGTTGGGGGAGGGGAAAACTGGGGAACAGGTGTCGCTCTGGCTGACATCGACAACGATGGCGATCTCGATATTTACGTCTGCAATTACGAGGCGCCGAATCAACTTTTCATCAACCAGACGCCATCCGGCTCCCGCGATGTAAAATTTGAGGAGCGAGCGAGCGAGTTCGGAATCGATCTAGTCGATGCCAGCCTGATGCCATCGTTCGCCGATGTCGACCGCGATGGTGACCTCGACCTTTACGTGTTGACTAATGCGTTCATCAGCGAGGATGGGCACCCGAAGGACGGCGTGATTCAAGTGGATGGCAAAGTGTTGATGAAGGAAGAGCACAAAAAGTATTACGCCATCCGATTCGCTGGCGTCAGCGGCGGGATGCAGAGAAACGAGATGTATCCCGTAGGACAGACCGACAAGCTCTTCCGCAACGATGCCGGAAAATCGTTCGTCGATATCAGTAAGACCTCCGGCGATATCGGTAAGGATCCACGCAAGGAACTGTCGGCGACCTGGTGGGACTATGATGCAGACGGCGATCTGGATCTCTATGTCGGGAATGATTTCGAGGATCCGGATCACCTCTACAGGAACGAGACGGAGTCTGGCATCATTCGGTTTACCGACGTGGCGGACCAAGCGTTGCCGCACAGCAGCTGGTATTCGATGGGGGCAGATGCAGCGGATCTGAATAATGACGGATTGCTCGACTTTTTAACCGTCGATATGGCGGCGACGACGCACGTCGGCCAGAAGTCGACCATGGGCGAGATGGGCAGCAAGCTCCATGCGATCCTCAGTGTCAGGCCATTCCAGTTCATGAGAAATGCTCTCTACATTGGAACCGGCACACCGCACTTCCAGGAGGCCGCCTTCCTCTCGGGGTTGGCTTACTCAGACTGGAGTTGGGCTCCCAAGCTCGCGGATTTCGACAATGATGGCCGCACCGATGTCTTCATCAGCAATGGAATGTCGCGGCCATTCACCCATTCGGATATCACGACCCAATTGCCCGAGAATTACCGAGTGGGCCGCACCGAATGGGAGATCTTTAAAGACTATCCGCCACAGAAAGAAAGGAACCTGGCTTACCGCAATAGAGGCGATCTGAAATTTGAAATGGCTGGATCCGAATGGGGACTGGATCACCTGGGCATGAGCTACGCCGCTGCATACGGAGATCTGGATGGCGATGGCGACCTGGATCTGGTGGTCGTGAATCTGGACGAACCGGTTTCGATTTATCGCAATGACGAGAGCACTGGGAAACGCGTGCTGCTGTCCCTGCATGGCCAGCGGAACAACCGGTTTGGAATTGGTGCCAGTGTTAGGCTCGAGGCCGCCGGCATGACTCAGGTTCAGGGGCTCAGCCCGATGACCGGTTACCTCTCGTGCAATGCTCCCCAGTTGCACTTTGGACTTGGCGACGCAGAGCGAATCGATTCGCTCGTGGTAACCTGGCCCGGTGGTGGCAAGCAGGAGTTCACCAATCTGGAGGTGAATCGCCATTACACCATCACTGAACCAACCGAGACCAAAGCCCCGGAGAAGACTCAGCAAACGGATGGTTCGCCGATGTTTGCCGATGTGACCACCACGGTTTTACGGGGATTTCTTCACAAGGACGCTCCCTACAACGATTTTGCCCGGCAACCATTGCTTCCGAATCAACTGTCTCAGCTTGGACCTGGAATCGCGGTGGGCGACATCGACAACGACGGTGATGATGATCTGTACTTTGGCGGGGCAGCCGATCAGTCGCCGATGCTCGGAGTCAATCTGGGCGACAAGGGAATCGGTTCACTCATGGAGTCAGGGCTCGATGATGCCGCTACCAGCGAAGATATGGGAGCACTGTTCTTTGATGCAGATGGAGATGGAGATCTCGATCTCTATGTTGCCAGTGGGAGTGTGGAGGCGGAGCCGGGCAGCCAATTGCTGCGGGATCGCCTCTATCTCCAGGACGGGAAAGCCAGCTTCACGCCTGCACCCAAAGAATCCCTGCCAGACTTCCGCGACAGCAGCAGCTGTGTTTCCGCCTGCGACTTTGATCGCGATGGCGACTTGGATTTGTTCGTCGGTTCGCGCTCCATTCCCGGAAAGTATCCGGACTCCCCGATCAGTCGCTTGCTGCGCAACGATGGCGCCAAATTCATCGATGTGGCCGACGAAGTGGCTCCGGGGTTGTCCGCGGCGGGGATGGTTACCGGTGCTTTGTGGTCAGATGCTGATGCTGACGGACCTGTTAGTGACGTACGAATGGGGGCCGGTCCGGTTCTGGAAGAATGTCGACGGCAGACTCACGGATGCCACTGCCCAGGCGGGATTGGCAAACTTGACCGGCTGGTGGAACGGCATTGCTGGAGGTGACATTGACAATGATGGTGACATCGATTACGCAGTCACAAACTTTGGCCTCAACACCAAGTACCATGCGAGTCAGGACACGCCAGCGTTGCTTTACCATGGTGATTTTGCCGGTGATGGAACCACACAGTTGATCGAAGCCGAATACGCCGAGGATGTCCTCTACCCGGTGCGCGGGAAGAGTTGCTCGACGCAGGCGATGCCGCACCTCGCTGACCGTTTCAAGACGTTTCAAGAATTTGCGATTGCTCCGCTCGAGAAAATCTATGACCAGAGCCGCCTGGATGCCGCCAGGCTATTTGCGATCACTACCCTCGAAAGTGGCATGCTGATCAACGAGGGCAGTGCCACCTTTCGCTTTCAGCCTTTCCCGCGGATCGCACAGATCTCGCCCGGGTTTGGCGTCGTGTTGGAAGACATCAATGCAGATGGCAATCTTGACGTCTATTTCGTGCAGAATTTCTGGACACCCCAGATTGAGACCGGCCGAATGGATA
>JAQCER010000169.1 GCA_027618625.1 Verrucomicrobiota bacterium | reverse complement strand
TCGCGTGCCAGCTGGAGCCCACCAATCGCATTGGCCAACTCAGGAACAATGCTAGGCACTCCGCCGGTATCGAATGTCGGTGCCATGTCCCAGATCACGGTGTCCCCAAGGAAATCTAGAAGCACCTGTGAAAGGTCTGGACTGAATGCAAGCAGCGCGGATGCTCCCGAAATGGTCTGCCAACCATCATCGGAATCTTCTTCCACACCCTGGCGACCAAAGAATCGAGCGGGTGGGGTCAACGATTCCTGGCTGACAAGATCCCACGCCTGGACGCGAGCGGTTTCCCCGCCATCCAGCGAAGCTGTGGCGGCCGCAGCGGTGCGCCCATCCGACGAGAGCGCCACGGCGATCACCGGTCCAGAGAGTTTCAACGGGCGGGTTTGTGGAGATTTATCATCAAAGTTCCACGCCTGAAGCGTGCCCTCGGCAGAGCCCGCGACAAAGCGGTCGCCAGTTTCGGTCATCGCCACCGCCGAGGTCACGGAGAGGTGAGGGATGGTGCTGCTTTCATACGTGCCATTGCCATCGCGTTCCCACACTTGAAGCGACTGGTGGTGCGATGTGACCATACGTGATCCGTCGCCGTTCAGCGCGATGGCCCCAAGTCCTTCGTTTTCGGGAATTCCAGATGCTGGTTCGTAAGTATTTTGTCGACGATGCCAGACCGAAAGAATCGCATGCGGCGGCACCTGGGACCGATCCACTGTTGCGAGGGCGATGGTCGATCCATCCCCACTGATCGTCCGCAGCTGCACGGTACGGCCACCACTTTCAACCTGGAATGCCTGATCTTCCTGACCGCTGTTCACGTCGTGCATGACTACTGTTCCATCGATGCGGACTGCGATCAAGGTGCCGCCATCTGCCGTGAACCGGCTGCCGCTGATACGGGTACCCTTGGCCAGAGGTTTTCCTTTGCTCTGGCCGATGATTCGCCTCTGGCCTAGCGCGTTGAGCTGGCCGACGAATTCCGTGTAGCCAGGAACTTCCTCGACTCTCGTAGTAGTGAAGATGGTTCCCCAGTCTGGACTGATCGAGGAAAATGTGGAGCCGTCCCTGATGGAGAGGCTTTCGCCTTGTGCATTGCCGCCTGCGATGTCCCACACCTTCACCTGACCATCATAGCCGATGGTCACGGCAGATTGGGACTGGGCACTCAGATAGCCACCTACCACGTAGCTGTCGTGGAGCATCGGTTCGGTGAGGGGAACCCCGGTAGTGGCATCCCACAAGCGTGCAGTCTGATCAAGTGAGCGCGTAAGCAGGTGCGCCCCATCTGTGCTGATGGCGATCCCGATAATTCCGCCCTCGTGGTGGATCGGGCCCAGCGATTTCGTTCCAGTAGGAATATCGAAAACGGCGGCAGAACTTCCGAAATAACCAATCGCCAACTCGCTGGAATTCGGGGCGAACTCAAGGCAGGTAGCGAGATCGTTTGAGTTCGCGATGGTGACGACTGGCTTTCTGTCTTCAGGAAAATCTGCAAGCGACCAGACATGAACCGAGCCGTCTGGTTCTGGGACGGCTGCCAGATTGCCATCCGGACTGATTGCGATGGCGATCGGTGGTCCTGACCACGCGCTGCCTTGCACGTAAGTTCGCCACGTCCCGTCGTCATTCCGTCGACCGCGCGGTCGGCCTTCCGGCTCTGGTCGACCGCCTTCCTCAGCTGGGACGGGAGCAAAGGTGGTGCTCCATGCTGATACCGCGCGTTCGTCGGAGCGCATCTCGTGAACGACGATCGCCGCTTTCAACCCGTTCGCTCCGCTGACTCCGTCCATCGCTATGATCCGTCCGCGGGGTGCAGGGAGAATGGTTGTGTTCCCGGTGAGGATGTTGTGGAGATGCAGTTCGCTCCTGGCGAGCGGACCTCCTCGTCGATCTCCCTGGGGATCGCTTCTCTGTTCCTTGATCCAGACCGAGCCATTCGCAACGAAGCTGCTGAACGCATCGATCTGGCCCACTGGCTCGCTCCGCACCCAGGCCCACTGCGGGGTGCGTTCCCAGATGTGAATTGTGGCCTCGCTGTCGTCGGCTTTTGTGATGAATGCCAGAACGGTGTTGGAGGCGAATGCGAGATCCATGACACGTTCAGACGGAGCGCTCGATTTCCACTCAAGTTGCTCGCTGGCTGTCGTGGTTTCCCGGAGGTTCCACACGCGCATTTCTTCGCCATCCTTGCTGACAGCAGCCAGCAGTGAGCCATCCGGGCTTACATCTTTGGCAAGCGGATGCCCCGGATCGGTCGTCACGGTATCAATCGGGGGCTGCAGCAGTGTCGGGAAACGACTCGTCGCGAGTGTGGCCATCAACTTGCGTCCTGCGCTGACGTGTTGGGGATCGCGCACGACTGCTCGGGCCAGGTAGGCTAGTGCTTCTGATCGGCGGTCGCGGGCGAGCAATTGTCCAGCCAGCAGGAAATCGGAGTGGCTAGCCTGCGTCTGCAGTTTTTGGGTGGCAATTACCGCTTTTTCAGTAGCTCGTTCCGCTTGTTCCTTTTGCGAGTCCGCATCCAGTTTTGCGCGGCTCTGTTCGACGTATCCCTTTGCCAGCAGAGCGGTCACCAGAGCCAGGCCGCAGGAAATGGACACGGTCAGGATCAATGTCCGCTTGCGCCGTTTTGCATGCTGCTTCAGCTGCGCGACCCTTTGCTCTTCGTCGAGTTCGGCATGTCTCTTGTCGAGTTGCTCCAGATGTTCCGCCAGGTGCGAGGCGCTCTGAAAGCGCCGTTCCGGGTCGACATCGACGCAGCGGCGAATGTCGTCGGCCAGCAAAGGATCGGCGATGCCACGGCTCCAGCCAGTGCCCAGTGGGCTGTTCAAATCGCCCACCGCCAACTGGTAGAGCATGACGCCCAGAGAATAGATGTCGCCTCTGACGCTTGCGGGCTTGCCCACCAGATACTCGGGTGGCGCATAAAGGTGCGTAAACGATGTGCTGCCTTCGCTTTCGAGAATCACACTTTCGGTAAAGCCGTCGCGGATGATGCCCATCGAGTGCAGGCTCGAGGTATCCGCCAGTGTCCCGATCCCGAAATCCGCGAGGCGGGGTTCGGGAATCCCATTCTCTTCTGAGATCAGAATGTTGGATGGCTTGATGTCCTTGTGGATAATGCCAACCGAATGCGCGGCTGCGACAGCTCTGGCGGCCTTCGCCATGATTTGCAAACGCGTGGTCAAAGACACCTGATCGATGCCCCCCTGGCTGGTGAACCATTGGCTGATGTTTCCCGTAGGGACGTATTCGCTTTCGAGATAATAGGGCGGAGCCTCGACCGAAACTTCGTAGAGTGCGGCGATGTCGCGTCTGTTGCCCAGTGCATCCTGCAACAGGCGGAACAATGTGAGCTCGCGCTTGAACGAGCGCAAGCGGTCAGGATCAAAGCAGAATTTGAAGACCCGCTGCATTCGGCTCTTCCTGTTCTCTGCCAGCCAGACCTCGCCGAAGCCGCCTTCGCCAATCTTCTTCTCAATGACCCATTCCTCACGCCGGGGGATGGCAAGGCCGGCTCCCGGTCGCCAACCCAGGATCGCTTCTTCATCCGCAGCGACCGCGCGCTTTGCCTTGTCACTGCCCTCCGGGCGCACCAGAGGAGTGATACCTTCAGCGCCGACTCCATAGATCTCCATGGGCTCATCATTGCCCTTGAAAATGTAGCGGCCATACGCAGGCCACAGCAGCGGCGGGAGGTCTGCAGGATCCACGCCTTCCATGTCCGGATACTGCCGGGTGAACTGTCGCGCATCATCGAAGACAGCGCGCGTCATGAGGATCTGACCTTCGGCGGCCAGGTCCATGATCCGGGCAGCCAGATTGATCGCCATGCCAACGGCCCGCGTTTCTCCTCGAATCGCCTCCTGCATCTCTGTGATCTCGCCGCTGTGCAGGCCGATCCGCACCGCCATGGGTTCACCTTCGCAGATCTCCGAATGCAGCCGATACTGGAGCCGCAGTGCCGTGTTGACCGCGTCGCTCGACGAATTCAAACGCACCAGAAATCCATCACCCGTTTCGTTCAGAATTCGCCCGCCCGGTGCCCGCTGCAGGCACTCCTTGAAAATCTGATCGTGCCGCGAAATATAGCGTGTATAGGCCTCCGTGCCGAGCTTCTTCTGCAGGCTGACGGAGTTCACAATGTCAGTGAACATCAGCACTGCGAGCTGGAGCTTCGCGGATTCTTGGTGCATAGTAGCCCGATAATAGGGCGAGGAGACGAACGAAGCAACTATACAGGTGTACAGGTGTACAGGTGTCACGTCGGTTGACAGCCAGCGGCCATTGCCCCTATAGCAGGGGATATGGGAAATCCGATCGCTCAACCCCAGTGTCTCCTGACATGAAACGCTTCAAATGGATACGGCGGCGCGAGCTGCCAGTGCCCACGTGGCCGGTAATCCTTCTGCTTGCGCTCGGAATGCTGGTAGCTGGATTGGCTTTTGTGCTGGGCGTGCATCCGTTTCTCGCGGTGTCTGAACCGGCGGATGAGCCTGACTTGCTCGTCGTAGAGGGCTGGATGGCCGACTACAATTTGCCGACAGTGGTTGAGGAATTTCGCAAAGGCCCATACCAGCGGATCGGGGCCACGGGCATCGCGCTCGACCAAGGCAGCTTCCTGCAGGAATACAAGAGCTTTGGGGAAGTCACTGCGGCAACACTTCGAAAGATGGGCATTGCTGACAGTGAACTTCTGGTAGGAGCGACCACAGACACTCGCCGCCACCGCACTTACACTGCTGCAAAAGCGCTGAAGCAGGCGGTGAATGAGTCCGGCCTCGAAGTTGACTCGCTCACCGTTTTTTCACAGGCAGCCCACGCCCGGCGAACGTGGATGACCTTTCAGAAAGTATTCGGCGAGGGTGTCGACGTGGGTATCGTCGCTCTCCCAGACGAAAACTATGACAACGACCGCTGGTGGGGAAGTAGCTCGGGAATCAAGACCGTCGGCATGGAGTTGATCGCCTATGTCCACGAGTTGCTGCTCGACTCAGGAAGGTCAGCGACTGAGTGAAAAAAATGGCACCCAAGCGCTGGTGTCCAATGAACTCGGAATGCAGGAGATGCCCAGATGCCCGGATCCAAGGCCGTGGGTTCCGATTCTTCCAACGGTCGACGGGATCGCCGCCGGGATCAATAAATCGCGCACCACTGTGGACGGGTGCTTGAAGGTGGTGGCGCTGGCTCCGTGTGGGTGATCTCGAAGTCACGAACGTCCAGAATGATCAGTGTTGAGGAATCTCGGGAATGCTGCTAGGCAAGGCGTGATGAAAATTACCGGAATCCACGTTTACCAAGTTGATCTGCCATTGCACGAAGGAAGCTACCAGTGGTCTGGTGGCAAGTCCGTCGACGTTTTTGACAGCACAGTCGTTGAGCTGGAGACCGATGCCGGACTGCTCGGCTACGGGGAAGTTTGTCCGCTCGGGCCGGTGTACCTTCCTTCTTACGCGGCTGGTGCAAGGGCCGGGATTCAAGAGATTGCGCCACACATCATCGGACTGGATCCGAGGCAGCCACGTGTGGTTTACCAGGCAATGGATCGGGCGCTGAAAGGTCATCCATATGCGAAGTCGGCAATCGACATGGCCTGTTGGGATTTGTTAGGGCGCGTTTCCTCCCAGCCGATCTGCAATTTGCTCGGGGGTCGATTCGGTGACGATTACGTGCTGTACCGGGCCATCTCCCAGGAGGCGCCTGAGGTGATGGCTAAAAAAGTCGCTGGTTATAGTCGCTGAACGAAATGTCGCTTTCAGCTCAAAGTCGGCGGCGATCCCGATACGGATATCGAGCGCATTCACGCCGTCGCTGCACTGATGGAAAAGGGTGATGTGCTGGTGGCCGACGCGAACACCGGCTGGCTGATGAAAGACGCCGCGCGTGTGGTGCGTGGTGTGCGCGATCTGGATGTCTTCATCGAGCAGCCCTGTGACACCTATGAGGAATGCCTGTCCATCCGCCGCAGGACAGATCATCCCTTTGTCCTCGACGAATCTATTTACAACATCCCCGAGCTAATCCGCGCGGTGAATGACCAGGCGATGGATGTCATCAATATCAAGATCAGCAAGCTCGGCGGTATCACTAAAGCTCGCGAAGTGCGCGATATCTGTGTGGCGATGGGAATCGCAATGACGATCGAAGATACTTGGGGAGGGGACATTATCACTGCTGCAATCTCCCATCTCGCACACAGCACACCATCGGAGTTGCTGTTCACGTCGACGGATTTCAACAGCTACGTGACGGTGAGCACGGCGGAAGGCGCGCCAAAGCGGGTCAACGGTCGCATGGCCGCATCCCACGAACCAGGCCTGGGAATTCGGCCGCGCATGGACGTGCTCGGGGCTGCGTTGTTCAAAATTTAGATCTCTGAACATTCGTTTGCTCTGTCAGCAGGTCTCGTCTGCGAAACCTGATCAAGGATTTCGTCGCACTCTCTCGCAACATTCCACGGTTTTCAAGCGGTCGTGTGGTTTATCCCCCGAATGAGCGTACTTCACGGATGATGAGCGCTTCAGTAGATAGGCGAAGCGTGCCCGATCGGCCACTCCCAGGAGGAGACGATAAAGCAGCTTTGGATGGAATAGATCGTGAAGCGGAAGGCACCGAGATTAAGATTAAGGTGCTACTGTTGTTCGATTGTCCATTTTTTCTTCACAAATCGCGTGTCGATCGAAATATGGATCTCCCTTCCAGCTTCAGTGGCGGTTGCTCCGCAGGCTGAAACGGAGCGAATGAGGTCAGCGTCTGTCACGTGAGCCTCATTTTCATGGTTCCTGTCCCAGAGCATGAATTCGATCTTTGCAGCTTTGGAATCCCAGTATTGCTTGCTTGCGAGCATACAAACACCAGTAACGATTCCAACAATCGCGAGACTGGCAATAGCAATCCATACTGCCTTTTTCACTTCTTCTCGGTCAAATACCCCGCAGCATCCAGCCACTCGGCACAGCGCAGGGGCCAGGTGTGTACCGGATTTTCGCTCTTGCGCATGCCATAGCCGTGTCCGCCTTTC
>JAQCER010000168.1 GCA_027618625.1 Verrucomicrobiota bacterium | reverse complement strand
TTTTTCAGAGCCCTGGAATACCAGATCTCCTCTCCCGCATAGACCGCGTGGCTGAATCCTCCGACCGCCTGAAATCCCTCTCTCAGGCAATAGATGAAGCAGCCCGCTGCCAGACCCAGCTTTACAGCGATGCCATTCCACAAGGCGATCGCTCTCGACATGCCGACGGAAACGTCGCGATCCATTTGCAGAACAACACCACCACCGCAACAGTCACCGCTGCGCAGGTTCGCCAGCGCCCGCCCTAACAGCTCCCCACTCAGTGCGGTATCGGCATCGAGAAAAAGCAGGAATTTCCCCCGTGCGGCATTGCCACCGGCATTCCGCGCACGGCTGATCTGATTCTTTGCCTCGAACACCACTTGCGCTCCCATCGACTTGGCGATCTCCGCTGTCCGGTCGGTGGAATTATTGTCGACAACAATCACCTCCGATCGCTCGGCCAGTTCGGAACAACGAAGCGCCTCGGAGACACTCTTAAGCGTTTCCGCCAGCAGAGCTTCTTCGTTGTAGGCTGGAACAATCACCGACAGTTCCAAGCCAGGCCTATCGTCGTCTTTCACGCCTCACTATACACGGCCCGCACCAATCGATACTAAAATCCGGACAGAGCAGCGTAGAGCAGCGCGATCAACAATAGGATGCCCACCGCCCACCAGACTGGATGGAGATGGTGCTTCTTCTTGCCTTTGCCATCTTTGCCGAATTCCTCTTCGAGGAAGGCGTCATAGTCGAACCCCTCCTCATCGAAAAACTCAAGTTCGGAAGCAGCGTCCGTGCCCCAAGTATCCTCCCGCAGGCCCGTTTTTCCGTCGGCACCACATCCAGGGCAAACGAGGGCATTCGCTGCGAGCTTTTTGCCGCAAACACCACATTCGAACGGACTGTTGAGATACGCCTCCACGAGAATTCGATTCCGCCCGCCTATTGCCCCAGCGTCACCCTCGCGAGTTCAACCCACTCGGCATCAATCTGAGCTGGCGGGCGCGCCTTTCGCCCAGCCCTGGAATACCAGTAGCCAGCATTGCCGATGTCCCCTTCCACCAGATGCAGATGCGCGTGAATCCATGATCCCAGTGCCGTGTGAATATCCTGGGCGATGTCATGCGCCGCCTCCCATTGCCCGGCTTTCGCAAACCACATCGCTCGACTCTCTGGTGAAAGTCCGGCGGGCGGTTCGGCATCGGTGCTGGCAGAGGCGGCAAGTTCTTCGGCTGTCATTGCGCCATCATTGCAAATGTTCACCTCACGAAAAGTCTGAAATTTACTTTTTTAATTTAATGCCCGGGATCTGAATCCCTCAGCGCATTCCCATCGAACAACGAGCGGAGGCAGCCACGATCGCCTGGATGCGTCACCAGACCACCGCCTATGACAATATGGTGATCCCGCGGGAAAAGGGCAAAGGTCGCGAAGTTCGGCGGATGCTGGCGAAGAGATCGAAGCAGCTCCTGCAACGCTACCGGGCAGACGAAGGATCGGAAAGCGAGAGTCGCTGCGAGTTGAGGAGGCATTGGGACACGATTGATTTCTGAGCCAGGGCCATTGAGAACGTCGAGATGAGAATGGTAGACATCGGCGGATCCTTTGGAACATAGTGGCGGATGCACCGTCTCAGAATCTCCGTATCCTCGCTGTTTTTGGCCTGTTGCGTCACCAGCAACGCTGGTGACTGGCCACACCAGCGCGGCCCCCAGCAGAATGGCATTGTCGCCCCGGACTCGAAGTTCCCGGCTACTTTGCCCGATGATCCGCGCATCGTGTGGAAAACCCCCGCCACCGATGGTTTTGCCGCGCCCATCGTCAGCGGCGACCGCGTGTTTTTCGGAGACCTGCAAAATGGAAAGGAAGTCTTCCACGCAGTGCAGTTAAGTGATGCGAAGGAACTTTGGCACGACGTGCTGGACGATCCTCACATAGATGGATTCGGCACCGGCCCGCGATGCGCACCCGTCAGTGATGGCGAGATCGTGCTCACTCAATCATGCAAAGGAGAATTGCACTGCCTTGATGCATCGACCGGAAAACTGCTGTGGGAGAAGAACTATCAAAGCGATTTTGGCGCACTGTACGTTGGCGAAAAAGGTACGAGTGAAGGCGGTGCCCGCCACGGTTACAATGCGAGCCCCTGCATTGATGGCGACCACGTCATCGCGCTGGCAGGCGGCATCGGCTCCGGCGTCCTTTGTTTCGAAAAGAAAACCGGGGCGATCGTCTGGAAATCGCTCGACGACCAGGCTGCCTACTCGCCGCCGGTTGTCGCCACGCTGGCAGGAGTCGAGCAAATCGTCTGCTTTACGGTGCAAGGTCTCGTTGGTGTTGACCGCGAGGACGGCAAGGAACTTTGGCGAGTTCCCATGTCGACCGATTTCGGCCGACACATTGTCGCACCCGTCATCCATGGCGATATCGTCATCGTCGGCTCCCATCAAGTCGGACTCGTTGCGACCCGGATCGTGACCATCGATGGCGTAATCTCCGCCAAAGAAGCCTGGAAGCATGACAAGGAACTGGGCCCTAACGTTACCAGCCCTGTTTGCATTGGGTACCACATCTATCTGCTGGCGAAAACGGACGTGGTCTGCCTTGACGCAAAGACTGGAAAACTGGCGTGGTCTCAGGGTGGCAACATTCAAACCAGTGCGGATAAAGCCTTCGCAGCATTCATCGGCATCGGCAAAAGCATCATGATGCTGAATGACATGGGCGAACTCATCCTTTTCAAAGCAGATCCGACAGCCTACACAGAAATCAGCCGCACTCAGGTTTGCGGCAAAAACTGGTGCCACCCGGCCTACGCGGACGGCATGTTCGTCGTCCGCGATGCAAAAAACCTCATCTGCGTAGATTTGCTGAACGAGGAGTGACCTTCTATGCCGGATCGGGCTGCGCTAAATTTCACCAACCCCAATGTCCAATCGGGGATCGAGGTGGGGTTCTGTCGTTCTGTGCGCGCGCAGCGATACAAAAAAAGAAGCCCCACCAGAACCGGCGGGGCTTCTTGTTTCGTAATCTCTGACGACAGGAGTTGATCAATTCCAGCCGTGGGCGTCGAGGATGGTGTTCCAAGTGCCTTCGGTTTCGAGCATGGCGTTCGGGAACATGCAGCCGTCCCAGCAGATGTGCTTGATACCACGGGCGGGCGCATCTTTCAGCCAGTAACCGGCGCAGCGGGTGATGTCGAGCTTGCCATTAGGATCGTCGGCTGGGCAGTGTTTGCCGGTCTTGTCGTGATCGCCAGCTCCATGAACGGTGCCGTCGTTCTGAGCGACGTGGAAGTCGATCGTCCACGGACGCAACTTGTCCGTCATCTGCTCGTATGCGGCGTAGAATTCGTCCTCCGTGTAACCTTCCTTCAGCAACGCGTGCTCTGCTGCGTTGTATCCCATCAGGTAAAGATAGGTATGGGCGAGGTCTGCCTGCAATCCAAGCGCCCCTGGCATGCCGACTTCTTCGAGAAGATCGAGCATGTCCTTCCAGCTGTGCATCCCTGCCCAGCAGATCTCTCCTTCAGCCGCCAGTCGCTCACCGTGATCGGCAGCGATTTTTGCCGCTTCGCGGAAGGTCTGCGCAATCTTCCTGGTGTTTGCCGTGGCGTCTTCACGCCATTTTTCGACACCGAACTCGGCGGAGTCGATCCGAATGACGCCGTACTTGCGAATGCCGTGCTCGTTGAACACTTTGGCAATGCGGCAACCGACGCGGACAGCATCAAGAAATTTGCCCCGCGCGGCGGCATCACCCATGGCTGAGTCACCGACCGTACCTGGCCAGACAGGAGCCACCAGTGATCCGACAGCGAACCCGTGTCCCGCAATCTCGTCTGCGATGGCGCGAAGTTGCTGATCCGTTGCTTCTGGATCCGTGTGTGGATGAAACAGGAAATAATCAATACCGTCGAACTTGGTGCCGTTCACTTCCGCCTTGGCAGTCAGTTCCAACATGCGGGAAAGACTGATTGGCGGTTCCTGGCCTTCGTTGGTGCCTTTGCCGACCAATCCCGGCCACATCGCATTGTGAAGTTTAGGTGCTAAGTTGCTCATGGTTTCTTAGTTGTGGGTTTATTTCTTAAGTTCAATTCTAGCCTTGGGCTTTGAGATCCTCATACATGGCGAACGCATCCGCGGCGCTCATGCCTTCGTGAACCACGCCACGAACGGCTTTCATCATCGGCACCGGAGCATCTGCCTGGAAAATATTGCGGCCCATGTCAACGCCGGAGGCGCCCTGATCACAGGCTTCGAAGGCCATCTGCAAGGCTTCTCGCTCAGGACGCTTCTTGCCACCAGCGATCACGATCGGCACCGGGCAGCAACTGGTGATGGTATCGAAGTCGTCATCGATGTGGTAGCACTTGATGATGTGTGCACCGAGTTCCGCCATGATACGGGTGGCAAGACGGAAATACTGCGCATTGCGGGCCATCGCGCGACCGACAGCAACGACACCCATTACTGCGATGCCGTAGCGGTTTGCCTGATCGATGAGGTTGGTCAAATTCTGCAGCGACTGCCGCTCGTACTGGCTACCAATGAATACCTGCACGGCGAGCACGGACGCATTGAGACGGATCGCCTCTTCAATATTGATCGCAAGGTGCTCGTTCGAAAGCGGCTCGTATCCGGGACGGCTCATCTTCATGACTTCGTCTCCAGAAGTCCCTTCCCACTCATCCATCGGGCTCACCATCGATGTTCCGCCGGACGCACGCAATGCAATCGCTTTTTGCGTGGTCGAAGGGATGATGCTGCGCTGGATTCCACGTGTGAGCATGAGGCAATCACAATGAGGCTCAAGCGGAAGAATCGTCTGGTCGACGCGCTCCAATCCAGTGGTCGGCCCCATGAAGTAACCATGGTCGAAAGCGAGCATGATTGTGCGGCCAGTCTTCGGGTTGAAGATGCGCGAAAGGCGATTCTGCAACCCCCAGTCATACTGGTGTGATCCCTTCAAAAAGAATCCCGGAGTCACCTGCGGGGTGCTGATGTAGTATTCTTTTTCTTTCGCTTCTGATTTAATTCCGTCGAGGTCAGCCATGAGAATTTAGGATTTAATGATTTAGGAATTGAGATTTGAGATTGAGTTAGTTTCCAGCGGCGAACGTCGCCATGGTGCGAAGTATGATGGCTACGGAGCAGGCACCTGCGTCCGGATGCCCGATCGAGGCTTCGCCTAAGGTTTTGGCCCGGCCCATGGTTGCGATCAAGTCCTCTGACGCATCGCGCCCGGCTTCGGCAGCCTGCGCCGTGCCATCGAGTGCTTCAGAGAGGGGCATGTTCACCGCCGACTCTGCCGCCTTTCGCGCTGGCTCCAGTGCATCGACCATTGTTTTGTCTCCTGGCTTTGCGCCACCCCGTGACATCACGCCCTCAGTCCCTGCTTTGAGAAATTCGGCCAGGCCTGCGGAATCGAAAGCCTCGCTGCCCTTTATCGCTTTGCCGCCATTGCGAAAGAGAGTCCCGAAAACAGCACCGGAAGCGCCGCCCATCGAACTCATCATCGCCAGGCCTACCGCCATGAAGACTTTATCGACCGACTCAAAACCGCCCTCGGCCAGTTTCGCCTTCACGGCTTCCATGCCGCGCTTCATCCCCAGTCCGTGATCTCCGTCACCCAGCCTGCGATCCGCTTCGGATAGTTCCGGCTCTGCGACAATGATGGCATCCGCCACTGCGTCTAACATGGCCACTGTCTCTTCAACACTGAGTTGTTCCTTTGCCATATCGCAGTTGTTAACTTTGGCGTCCTTCCATCTTGGAATAGCAAGCTGACTGGCACGGCATGTCCCAATACTTTTTGAGCTCGTCATCCAGTTTGGTAAGACTGAAAGAAATCCCCGCCATCTCCTGACACCCGACCAATGGCCCGATGATCGTCTGATGAACGATGATTCCCTTCTCTGCAAGAATTTCGCGAGCCTTGCGGTTGCAGATCAACAGCTCCATGTGCGTCGTAGCCCCGAGGCTATTGACAAATAGAATGACTTCATCGCCGCTGGCGAGTTCGAGATCGTCGGCAAAAATCAGATCCAGCATTTTTGCAGTCAGCTCATCGGCAGGGCACATGGGAATTTCTCCCACGCCACGCTCGCCGTGAATGCCCATGCCGAGACCAATCATATCGTCAGCCAGTTCAAAGGTTGGTTTCCCTGTAGCGGGAATCGATCCTGGAGCGAGCGCACATCCGACCGAACGCGTATTGTCGCGCGCCTTCAGAGTGACCCGCTCAAGTTCATCCAGCGACTCGACCACCTGCGAAGCGGCCCCAGCGAGTTTCACGATCGGCACCAGTCCGGCGATGCCCCGTCGATCTTCTTTTTTAGTTGGAGGAGCAGAAGCCACATCGTCCCAGATCAGCACGGTGCGCACTTCGATGTCCTCGTCTTCGGCGAGTTCGGCACCCATGTCAAAATTCATGACGTCACCCGCGTAGTTTCCGTAGAGGAACAGCACACCCTTACCCCGATGCACGGCCTTCGTGGCATCCAGTACAACATCTGGAGAAGGCGCTGCGAAAATATCTCCACATGCGGCACCATCGGCGAAGTTCGTGCCGACCAGACCGTGGTAAATCGGCTCGTGTCCGGAGCCTCCACCTACCAAAAGGGCGACTTTGCCGTCCGGGATCGACTTCTTGACGATCGACGCCTTTCCAACTTTTTCGCATTGGCCGTCGTAGGCGAGAATCAAGCCGTCGAGCAGCTCAGAGGCGCAAGCATTGGGGTCATTCAGGAGTTTCTTCGGGACGCTCATATTTTCGGGAATTCTTTCAATGGATTACGCCCAAGGGATTCTGCCCACGGGCTTTTGTCAATATCAAAGCCATCTCTGACGGCCCGGCTTTTTCAGGCCCCGCGAATCTCCAGCTCGAATTTCCAGCGCTGGTCAGATTGAGTATGCTTCATCCACAGCTGCAAATTGCCGGTTTCTGTCACGGTTGAATGGATGCGCACCGGCACAACTTCCCCGGGCTCATGGCCCTCCGCCTGGGAAAGACCCAGATTTAAATTCGCGCATTCC
>JAQCER010000167.1 GCA_027618625.1 Verrucomicrobiota bacterium | reverse complement strand
CCCGCGCTGACCTAGTGATCTCGGAGTTTCTCGCCAGTTCCAGCAGTGATGGTTTTCTCGACGAGGATGGCAAATCTAGCGACTGGATCGAAATTCACAATAACGGTGAGACTGCCGTCGATCTTGCTGGCTACTACCTGACGGATGATCCAGCCAATCTCGACCTGTGGAGGTTTCCCAGCCGTAGGCTGGAGGGGGGGGCTTATCATCTGGTGGTCTTCGCCTCCGGTAATGACCGCACGGAAGATGAGGGTGAGTTGCACAGTAATTTCCGACTGAATGCAGCTGGAGATTTTCTCGGCTTGGTCGCTCCCGATGGTACCACCATTGTTCATTCCTATAATCCAGCTTTTCCTGAGCAGTTCGAAAACGAATCGTTCGGTCTGGCATTGCCAGCCAATTTGCAGGCAACCACCCTGATCGCTTCAGGCACAGATGCCAAATGGTCAGTGCCGACCGAGACAATCGCCGATTGGGCGGCTGCCGACTACGACGACTCGGGTTGGCAGGCGGGCAAAACGGGGATCGGCTTTGGTTACGATGGCTTGGTCGGAGTGGGGGGCGACGTGGAGGCCGCAATGCGTACTATCAATGCTACCGCTTACGTCCGTGTGCCTTTCCAAGTAGAGAACCCATTTGCGGTCGTTACCATGACGCTGCGGCTCAAGTACGAAGACGGATTCGTCGCCTTTTTGAATGGGGAGCCAATCGCTGGAGCGAACGATCCAGCCGACCTTGCCTGGAATTCCCAATCGACCGCTTCCAATGCAGACGCAAAGGCCGAAGTGTTCGAAGACTTCCCTGTCGATTTCGCTGGGAAGATCGTTGCTGGAACCAATGTGCTGGCGATCCAGATCATGAACTCCAGCGCTGGCGGATCGGATTTGATCGTATTGCCGGAGCTGGTTGCGGAACTTCGTGACGTCAATCAGGAACTTGTGCCTGGTTACCTGTTAACCACCACTCCCGGTGCTCCGAATGCCTCAGGGATCGCCCCAGGACCGCTCATTTCAGAGGTGACAGAGAATCCAGAGCAGCCTGATGGTGGCGTCGATTTGCCAATCACCGCGAAGGTCATCGAGATCGATGGTGGTGGCGTGGCCGGTGTGCAGTTGGTCTACAGCCTGATGTACGAGGATGAAGTCACTGTTCCGATGCTGGACGATGGAGCCGGGCCTGACGGAAAAGCGGCGGATGGCGTTTATTCCGCTACCATTCCGGCATCAGTGGTTCAGCCGGGCAAGATGATTCGGTGGAAGGTTTTGGCCACGGATGGAATTGGAAACGAAAGCAAGAGCCCGGCTTATCGCGACAGTGTCAACTCTCACCAGTGGTTGGGCACGGTTCCGAAGGATCCATCGATTCGCACCAATCTCACCGTCCTCCACTGGTTTATCGAGACTCCGTCCCGCGCCCAGTCGACGACTCGAGACAATGCGTCGATGTACTACCTCGGGCAGTTCTATGACAACGTTGAATCCGATCTGCATGGCCAGTCGACGAGCGGCGGCAACTTTGTAAAAAAGAGCTTCAATGTCGACTTTCCGGAGACACAGCGATTCCGTTGGAAGGAAGGCGAAAAGAGGGTTCGTGATATTAAACTTCTGACGAACTGGGCCGATAAAGCGAAGATGCGTCATCCGCTCGCATACGAGGTGCTGCGTGAAGCGGGTGTAGCGGCGCATTTCGCCTTCACGGTGCGTGTGCAGCAGAATGGGGAGTTCTACAGCATTCAGGACATCATCGAAGACCCGGACGACACTTACCTCGATCGCGCGGGGCTGAATCCGAATGGAGCCCTGTACAAGATGTACAACACTTTCAACAATACGGGAGAGGCGCGGGCCACCGTCAATGAGAAGAAAACCAGAAAGTCTGAAAGCAGGGATGACATCGTCGAAATGTACGCCGGCATCAGCCTGCGCGAGGCGGCTGCAAAAAGGGCCTACATCATGGACAACGTGGACATTCCAAAAACGGTGAACTACCTCGCGACCAATTTGCTGCTGTCCAACACAGACTGCTGTCACAAGAATTACTATCTGTATCGCGACAGTGACCAGACTGGCGAGTGGGCGATGCTGCCTTGGGATCTCGACCTTGCATGGGGCAGGCAGTGGAATGGCACTGATAACTACTTTGACGATAAACTTTTTGCCGACCGTCCGATCATTCTCGGAACCAACAATGGGTTCGTCAAGGCGGCCCTGGCAGCTCCTGGAGTGCGGGACATGGTGAAGCGCCGGATTCGAACGGTGTCAGATCAATTTATTCAACCACCGGGAACCCCTGTGGAAGAACGTTGGCTTGAGCGGCGGATGGACGAGATCCTGGCTGAAATTGATCCTGACGACATTGAGCCCTCCGATGCTGATCTCGACTGGGAGAAGTGGGGCACGTGGACGAACCCGCCTTATCGTCGCCTCGTCGGTGCCACACTTGAGACTGCTGATGAGAAGCACACCATGCGGGGGGCGATCCAGCGTATCAAGGACGAATACGCCGAGCAACGCCGCGTGTACGTCTATGATCGCAATACGGGAAATCGTGGTGAGAAAATCCCAGAAGCGCAGGCAGGTTTTGTGTCGGTTGCATTTGAACCGCTGGTTTCGGCCGGAGAGACCAAGTCGATCCTTGTTCCTGCCGACGGTAGCCTCGGAGATACGTGGACCGCTGCCGATTTTACTCCAGTTGGGTGGACGTCAGGAGTGAATGGCGTCGGGTATGAAGGCGGTACCGGGTACGAAACGTTGATTGGCATCGAGCTGGATCGTCCAAATCTAACCAGCGACAGTGTTTACATGCGGATGCCATTCACTTTGGCCGATGTTGGCAATGTCACCAAGCTTGAGCTGAGGATGAAGTACGATGACGGCTTTGTCGCCTTTCTCAATGGCGTCAAGATTGCAGCAGCGAATGCTCCAGATGCCCCATCATGGGATTCCGCGGCCACATCAAGCCACTCGGACTCTGAGGCGGTGGAGTTCGTGGCATTCGACGTGAGCCAGTTTGTTTCGTTACTCAAGGTGGGTGCCAATGTTCTGGCGGTGCAGGGGCTCAACAGTCCCAGCGGAGCAAGCCCCGGTGGTGGCAGTGATTTCCTGATCCTGCCTGAGCTTCATGGAGGGTTTGCCGGGGCTGCCGCCGCTCAACCCAAAATCGACTTTGGCAAAGTCGAGTTTGAGCCTGTCTCGGGCAATCAGGATGAGGAATACATTGAACTGATTAACAACAATGAAATCGCAGTCGACATTTCGGAATGGAAACTCGAGGGTGGCGTCGATTTTGCGTTTGAGCCAGGCACTGTTATCCCGGCGGGTTGGACCCTGTATGTCTCGCCCAATGTAAATGCCTTCCGCGCCCGCACGGCCAGTCCCAAAGGCGGTGAGCAACTCTTCATCGAGGGCAACTACAAAGGACACCTCTCCAATTTCCCGGAGACGATCACCCTGGTGGATCACGCCGGTGCCACGATCGGATCCACCACCTACGAGGGAAATCCGAGTGATCACCAACGCTATCTGGTCATCTCCGAACTGATGTACAATCCAAAGGCGGACAGAGGATCGGAATTCATTGAGATCCGCAATATCAGTGACGCAGTGACCCTCGACCTCACGGGTGTGAAGCTGTCAGGCGGA
This sequence comes from Verrucomicrobiota bacterium, assembly GCA_027618625.1. Lineage (GTDB taxonomy): Bacteria > Verrucomicrobiota > Verrucomicrobiia > Verrucomicrobiales > DEV007 > JAGROY01. The sequence continues at coordinate 3,399 of JAQCER010000167.1, read as the reverse complement.
GTCATTTTCGATTTCACCGGCAGCAATGTTACCAGCCTTGCTCCCGGCGGTGTCGTTCTAGTCGTGCGCAAACTGGTCGGGTTCCGTGCGGTTTACGGCAATGATTTGAACGCCATCATTGCCGGGGAATTCGCGGACGGCAGTGCGCTGAGCAATGGCGGCGAGAGGCTGAAGCTTGAGGATCCCGGCAATTACACCAACACGCAGGTCGACTACGACGATGCCGATCCATGGCCAAAGGGCGCTGACGGCGAAGGTGCCAGTATCGAGTTGGTAAACTTTAGTTCGCGGCCGGATCCGAACGCATCGGCCAACTGGGTAACCAGCACTAACCCCAATGGAACACCTGGTGCGGGAGCGGTAATCCCTGACGGATTCACCGGCGACCCGAATGTCGACGTCGATGGCGATACGCTTTCGCGCTTCCTGGAATACTCGCTGGGAACGAGCGATCTCGACGCTGCAAGCGGTTTGGACGCCATCTCGACGGGGATAGATGTCTCGGGTAAGGTTACGTTTAGCTTCCAGCGAAACAAGGCCGCCAGTGATGTCACGTTTGCTGTTGAAGTGTCGGACGCACTCGGCAACTGGAGCGATGGCACCGCTGTCCTGGATCTTGCGGGCACCGCAGATCTCGGTGGAAATGTCGAAAATGTCACCTACCGGACAAAGTCCGCAGCAACCGGGCAGATGTTCTTCAGACTCCGTGTCACCAAGCGATAGACTCGACCGCAATCCGCTTGCGCAATCGTCTGCCACAGTCGAGTAGTTCCTATGGGCGCTCGCGTTAGAGAATCGGAAATGTCGCGTAGAGGCTTCCTGCGGGGAGTCGGAACGTGCCTCGCACTTCCTGCTCTGGAAGCTATTGCCCCTTCGAGTTCGGGTGCGGCGGAAGTCGCCACCACTGCTGCCGGGGAACCGCTGCGAATGGCATTCCTCTATGCTCCCAATGGCCGGGTCATGGAAAATTGGACACCCTCAACAGTTGGTGCTGACTACGAGTTGTCGCCGACTCTACAGCCGTTCGCTGCCTTGAAGAACCACGTTCAAGTCTTCACAGGATTTGATGCAGACCAGGCTCGGGCGCACGGAGATGGTGCCGGTGGTCATGCGCGGGCGAACGCGGCTTTCCTCACCGGGTGCCATCCGCGGAAGACCGCTGGATCCGATATCCGGGCTGGAGTCTCTGTCGACCAGCTGGCAGCGGCAAGGCTCGGAGCAAAGACCCGCTTGCCCTCGCTGGAACTTGGATGCGAACATGTTCGTTCGGCGGGTAGATGCGACTCCGGGTATGCGTGCACCTATCAATACAACATTTCCTGGAAGACTCCAACTTCGCCCATGCCTGCGGAGGTAAATCCACGACTCGTTTTCGAACGCCTGTTTGGAGGGGGCGGTGCCAGTGACTCTGCCAAAACCAGGGCGCGTCGCGCATCCTATCGCAACAGCATTCTTGATTATGTCAATGATGATGCCCGACGATTGAAGAAGCAAGTCAGCGCCCGGGACGGATCCAAGATTGACGAATACCTCACATCTGTCCGGGAACTGGAACAACGTATCGAGAGCGCTGAAAAATTCCAGGCCGCCGCACCTCCTGAAATGGCTGCTCCCGCCGGGATTCCAGCAACTTACCGCGAGCATCTGCGGATGATGTTCGACTTGATGCATCTGGCTTTTCAAACTGACAGCACGCGTGTCGCGACATTCCTGATGGCCAGTGAGGCGAGCAACCGGGGGTTTCAGGATCTGGGGATCGCTGAAGGTTTTCACCACCTTTCGCACCACCAGAACAATAAAGAGAAAATCGAAAAGCTGAAGACCATTGATCGCTTCTATGCCGAAGAAGTGGCTAGATTTCTAGGTCTGTTGAAGGCGACCCCGGAAGGGGAGAGCAATCTGCTGGAGAATTCAATGATCGTTTATGGTTGCGGGATTTCAGATGGAAACGCCCACGCCAACGACAATTTGCCGATTCTCGTGGGAGGCAGTGCGGGCCGCAAGTGGTCGACGGGGCGCCACGTCCGCTATGAGAACCCGATGCCGATCACCAATCTCTATCTGACGATGTTGCACGAAATGGGAATTGCGGCCGATGGCTTTGGCGACAGCACGGGAATGCTGGACATCTAGCTGGCTGGTCACGGCCAGCCAGCCAGCCATCGTTGCCCTCTTCGAGAAATGACCCGTCTCCATCGCGATGCCTGAACTGCCCGAAGTCGAGACCACGCTGCGCGGGGTCGCCCCGTATCTGGTTGGCGAGACCATCAGCGAGATCGACATTCGCGAGCGTCGATTGCGCTGGCCGATTCCGCTGGAGATCGATGGCCTCGTCGGCGCTCGGATCCGAAGTGCCTCGCGGCGGGCGAAGTACCTGCTGTTCGACACAGGGAGGGGCACATTGATCTTGCATCTCGGCATGTCTGGCAGCCTCAGGGTGATCGATCCCGAAATCGAATGGCGAAAGCATGATCACATTGGCCTGCGCATGAGTTCTGGCAAGGAGCTGAGGTTTCACGATCCACGCAGGTTCGGTTGTGTCTTGTTCTGTAAGGGAGATCCCGCCGAGCATCGGTTGATTCGAAAACTGGGGCCGGAGCCACTCGAGGATGCATTTGATTGCGATGTCCTCGCAGCAAAGGCGGCTGGCCGGACGTCTGCGATCAAGCAATTCATCATGGATGCCCATGTAGTCGTTGGCGTTGGCAATATCTATGCTTGTGAAGCGCTATTCCTGGCCGGGATTCACCCCCGGCGCGCGGTGGGAAAAGTCAGCAAGCCGCGATTGGGAAAACTGGTATCGGCAATCAAGCACGTGCTCGGCCAATCGATCGAGATGGGCGGAACAACCTTGCGCGATTTTCTGCGTGAGGACGGCGAACCGGGCTACTTTAAACAGAGTCTGCGGGTTTACGGGAGGGAAGGGGAGGCGTGCCTGATCTGTCAGTCGAAGATCCGACGCATCGTTCAGAACGGCCGATCAACCTTTTTCTGTGGCACCTGCCAGCGGTAGCATTGTCACCCAGCCCCATGGTCGCCACCCACTTCTCCAATCAGGCGCGGCGGCCCCACCCTGGGCGATCTGCCCTGCCGCAGATCCTCGTCGTCCGCATTCTATTCTTCAACCGGAACTGACATGCAGATCAAGATCACCGACATCCACCTGCCGCTGCGCCATCCGTTCACCATCGCACTCGGCTCGATGACCGTTCAACACAATCTCCTCATCGAATTGACCGAGGACGGAGTCACAGGTTACGGAGAGTGCGCCGTCGGTCGGGCGTATCGTGCCTCGCCCGAATCCATGCGAGCATCCCTTGAGGCCGCCAGAGTTGCCATCGAAGCCGAATCTGTCGACGATCCCGCCGCACTCTGGACTCGGCTGGAACCCGTGATCGG
>JAQCER010000166.1 GCA_027618625.1 Verrucomicrobiota bacterium | reverse complement strand
ACACCATGGCCTGGCTGCGGCGGAACGATCAGTACGAGGATTGAGAGTGTGGATTTCTCAACTACAACAGCAACACTCCTCCTCCTACACCTCCCCCTTCAAGGGGGAGGGGGAAACTGCAGGGAGTGGATTCCTGCAAATAATTTGTCGGTGGAGCACTTGCCGCTCCGGCCCATGGATGGCATGAGTCGGCGGTAGCGTAGTCGCCCTGTCGCCAACTTCACGAGGTCATCCGCCATGGTTCCCACATACAAGCACGCCCTGATCGTTGGCGCCGGCTCTGGCCTATCGGCTTCCCTGGCACGGTTGTTGTCGGGAGAAGGAATGGCCGTGACACTCGCCGCGCGAAGCGTTGGCGACCTTGACAAGCTCTGTTCCGAAACCGGCGCTACCGCGCACACCTGCGACGTGCTGTCGGAAAAGTCCGTGGATGCGCTGTTCGGTGCGCTTTCCGGCAACGAGCCGGATGTGGTCATCTTCAACCCGAGCGCGCGGGTGCGCGGCCCCTTCGTCGAGATCGACCGGGATGCCGTCAAGCAAACCATTCTGACCAGCGCCTATGGCGGTTTCCTGATCGCGCAGGCGGCGGCGAAGCGCATGGTGCCGAACGATCACGGGGCGATCCTGTTCACGGGGGCTTCAGCCAGCGTAAAGGGCTACGTACATTCGGCTTCGTTCGCCATGGGAAAATTCGCGCTGCGCGGCCTCGCCCAAAGCATGGCGCGTGAACTGCATCCGAAAGGTGTGCATATCGGTCATTTCATTATCGATGGTGGAATTCGTAATCCCGAGCGCAGCGAACGCATCGATCCGCCGGACAACCCGGACAGCATGCTCGACCCTGACGCTATCGCCCGCAGCTACCTGCACTTCCTGCAGCAGGACCGCAGTTCCTGGGCCTGGGAGATCGAACTTCGCCCCTGGGTGGAGAAGTTTTAGGGGCTGGAATCACCCTTATTGCCCGGACTTCACCGGGCAATGGCATTTCCGTCTGGAGTCGATCTGCCCTAGCGCCCGGAAACGAAGCGCAGGTCTTCCTCGCCTTCGCGCATCAGGCCGTCGGGCTTGCAGAAATCACGCAGGCTTTGGATATCGCGGATACCGATAATGCTGCCTTTCACGGAAACACCGAACTTGGCGAGGCGAGCGAACGCCCGGGAGAGACTGACTGGCGTCATGCCGAGCCGGTCGGCGATCCGGCGCTTGTCGTAGGGGAGAGCAATCTCCGCCACGGCCCCCTGTTCTTCGTGGAGAGATACGATGTAGCAGCCAAGACGCTCAGCCGTGGTCTTCAGCTTCAGATTCTTGATCTGGCGCACCATCACGCGGAACTGCCGCGACAACAGGCCGAGCATGTTATGCGAAAGCTGCAGGTTCGTGGCGACGAGGCAGCGGATCACGTCGCCCCGCAACATCAGGAGCCGCCCGGCACGCACCACGCGACCGGACACGAGGTAGGGCGCCAAGGTGAGAACGGGCGCCACCGTGTAGGTATCGGGTGCTTCGAGAATCTCGATGATGGTGTCGTCTCCGTCGGGGCCGGTCGTGAACAGCTCCAACGCGCCCTCCAGTACGAGATAGAGGAAATCCGGTACCTCGCCCTGATTGAACAACACGGTACCGGCGGGAAACCGCTGCAGCAGGGAGCCTTCGAGCAGACTCGACACGGTACGGTCGTCCAAATTCTCGAAGATCAGCGATTGCCTGAGGAATTCAGGTTCTTCTCGTGCTACAACTTGGCTCATGCCGCCCCACCTCCGGGCGCATGATCCGCCCGTTCCACCAGTGGAAAGTCTATACCATTTTACAGTGGGGGAGCAGGCGGCTGGGCGGGCTGTTAGTTATCAGGCTTCCACTCCGGCAGCGCCGTGCCGCCAGCAAGATGATCTCCCGCCTCGGTGGTGCGCAGGAGAACGTATACGTCGCGCGTGCCCATCTCTCTCTCGAACAGGTCGCAGATCAATTTGGCGACAAGATCCTTCTGCTCCCGGGTCCGTCCCGGCCGCGTATCGATGGTCACTGTCGGCAAACCCTTGCCAAGAGAGCCATAGGCCTCGGTTATGGCGGGATAAATCCACTTGCGTGTCTCGGGAAAGCGGTCGTTCTGGCCAGGGTCAATCGCTTCATTGATTGCATCGCGGAGGCCCTCTGCGATGCGGTCCTTAACTTCGTTGGAATAGCCTTCTGGAATTTGAACCCTGACGATCGGCATAACCTCACTCTCCTCTCACAGCCGTATTTACGATACTACCTGAAACATCCGACGGGATGATTATCCTTATACGCCAAACGACCGATTGGCGCCGAACTCGGCATTCGCGCGTCCGTCGCTTCCATCACCTACCGAGCCGGTCACGGCGCGCGGCAGGAGCAGGTATCCCGCCAAGTGCTGCATGACTTCGTCATCGCTTTCCCTGCAGACCTTGTCGAGTTGCTGCAGGATGGCCCCCGCCGTCGTTTCGTGCCAGAACCAGTCGACGATCTGCTTCGACGTCGCCGTGGCCTGCCCCGGCTGGGCCATAACCGATTCGAAGTACCAGGCCCGCAAGTCTTCGAACGCATGCTTGAGGGCGACGCTTTGGCTCAGGTCTTCGGCAGGCGAGTCCGGCCATACATCTCCCAGAAACGCCGTGATGTAGCGGGCGTTGCCTTCGATATCGAGCGAGCTCACCCCCACGGTCGTGCGGCTTCGCTGTTCGACCGACAATTCATACCAGGGACGCAACTGGCCGATTTCCTGCAACAGGGCATGTTCCAGGACGGACGCGTCTCCGTCCGCTTGCGGGGGAGGCGCCTTCAATTCGATGGGACAAGCCCAGGCCGACTCGTCGCCATCGGATGCGGCAGACGAAACAGGGGCATCTTCGTCAAAGTCGGCCAAGACCGGACCGTTCTCGGCTTCCAGAGTGGACAGCAACGCCTTCAGCACGCGTGTCTGGAATTCAGGGTTGTTCGGAGCGCCGAACGGCCGGCCAAGTTCAAATGGGACCCACATGGCCCGTGGCGGCTTCAGCTTTTCCGTCTGAGGCCGGATCAGGCTGATGCTAGCCGTTCTGATACCTTCGCGTTCGAGATAGTGACCGAGCGCGCCGACGGCGCGCGTGCATCGGGGTCAGACGGGGCATAGCAGGACGGTATCAACCTCATCCCCCCGAAGCAGTTTGGCTAGTTCGGGGACATGAGGTTCCATATCCTCGGGACGGCTGCCGCCCATGAAGGCATAGTGGAATCGGGCCATCGAGCCGATGACTCCTTCTTCCTCAAGCTCCCGCAGCCGCTCCAGCGGTATGACAACATTGATGTCCTGTTGAAATCCCGTGCGGTCGAAATTGGGTGACAGATGGCTCATCACCAGGTCGCCCGGATCGACATCCGTCGGGATCATGCGGTATTCGCCGGAGAAGAACGGATAGGGCTTGTCGCTCTTGCGTTCGATGCCGGCGGTGGAAATCAGCGCAATCCGGCTTTCTGCCAGGGGTTTCGCCGGGGTCCAGGGAATTTCCTTGAACTCCGGCAATTTCATTCCCGCCAGATACGTCTGCTCGTAGTCCGGAAGCTCTTCCCAGCGCGCCATGTCGGTCGGTCCTTGTCCAATTATCTCCAATCGTATCAGATGGAATTCAGTACCTACAAATAAAAAATATGCATCATTTGATAATTATAACCGCGACAATTGATAAATATCGGAAATACATAGTATAAATATAGTAAATAATGGAATACATATTTGACTATATCAGGTATTTGAATATTATGTACAACGTCAATCAAGAAAATATTGTATTGGAGAAGCCCCATGCCAATCGTCAGAGCCGATGTTCCCGAGTGGCTGAATCATGAGCAGCGGACGGAAATTCGAGCCGCGCTTCACGATTGCATCGCCAAGACCTGGTTCCGGGAACACATATGGGTGGCCGTGCGGCCATATACGTCCGAAGCGAATGAGCGGACGATCATCATGACGGTCGAGGTCCGGGGAGGGCGCGGTCACGAGAAGGAACGGACGGAAGCCTTGTTCGAAGAAGCCCATGACGTATTCGAGCGCCTCGTCGGCACGTCGCCCGATCAACTTATTCTCCTGGTCCGCAAATTCGAGCAAGACGATTGCATCTCGGGCGGTGAGCCACTGCCGCCACTGGAAGATGCGACGCCGGATGTATCCGAGCTCAGGACCAGACGGAAGGCCGCCGCCTGACAGGCGAAGCGGGGCGGAATTGGGAGCCTAGCGGGCGGCGAGGATCAGTTCCGAGGCCCGCTCGGCGATCATGATGGTCGGGATATTGGTGTTGCTCGATATCTGATGTGGCATTACCGAAGCATCGACCACGCGCATATTTTCCAGGCCGCGCACGCGAAGTTTTTCATCCACGACCGATTCGGGGTCCGAGCCCATGCGGCACGTCGAGATCGGGTGCCAGCAGGTTTCCGCCGTCTCCTCGATGTAGTTGAGGATTTCGTCGTCGGACCTGATATCCGGACCGGGGCGGGTTTCGCGGACGATGACTTTCTGGAGGGCGGGTTGCCCGGCGATCTTGCGCGACATGCGAAAGGCGAGGATCGCCATCTTCCGGTCGTCCGGTTCGGAGAGGTAGTTGGCGTGTATTTTGGGTCTCTCCAGCGGATCGCTTGATTTCAGGTGAATGGAGCCACGCGATTCCGGCCAAAGATGGTAAGAACCGATGTGAAAGCCGGAGAACCGGTCGAGATCCTTGGCGTACCGCGTGGTTCCGCTGGAGAGGGCGCACTGAATCCGTGCTTCGGGGTATTTGGCTTCCGGGCGGAGCCGGACAAACGCCTGTGTCTTGAAAGTCGGCGTCGCAAAAATTCCGTCGCGATGCATGATAAACCGAAGCAGCGCGCGCGCCGCATGCCAGTTGCTGCGCACGATGTCGTTGGCCGTGACGGGGTCGATGCACTCAAACTGCAAGCGGGCCTGCATGTGATCGGAGAGATTTTCGCCGACCGCCGGCAAGTCGTGAATGACCGGAATGCCGTGCGTGTTCAGGAGTTCCGCGCTGCCGACGCCCGAAAGTTCGAGCAAATGCGGTGATGTTATGGCTCCGGCGGACAGCAGGACTTCGCGCCGCGCGGTGGCCTGGAGCTCTTGACCGTCGACGATGTATGCGACGCCGATAGCGCGCCGGCCCTCGAAGAGCACGCGGCTTACGTGGGCGTGGGTGACGACGTTCAGGTTGTGTCGACCCTTGGCCCTGCCGAGATAGCCGATTGCGGCGCTGCATCTGAGGCCCTTTATCGTGCTCAACTGAATGCGGTTGACCCCTTCGGTCGAGCCTTCGTTGTAATCCTCGTTTTCTGGCAGTCCGGTTTCCTTGCAGGCTTCGATAAAGGCCTGGGAGACTGAGTCGTCCGGGACCGTCTTGGTAGCCTGGATCGGGCCGTCCTGGCCTCTCCATTGCGGATTGCCGAATTCGGCGGTTTCCAGGCGCTTGAAGTAAGGCAGTACCTCGGGGTATCCCCAGCCGATGCATCCCAGATCACGCCATTCGTCATAGCGCGCCGGCTCACCGCGCACATGCAGCATGCCGTTGACCGAGCTCGAGCCGCCGAGCAGACGCCCGTGCGGCCAATAAATGGACCGGCCCTTGAATTCTGGCTCTGTCCGGTCCTTCCAGACAAAACGCTCGTTGTCGAGAATCTTGCCGACTCCGAGAGGCAATCGGACCCAATGGTGATTGGCGTCGGCGCCGCCCGCCTCGAGGAGCAGCACCCGGTTGCTGGAATCCTCGCTTAGACGACTGGCGAGCGTGCTGCCCGCCGAGCCAGCGCCGACGATGATGTAGTCGTACTCAGAATCCATAATGAACCACGCTTGAAACTGGTCTTGTTGAGTCGGGTCGAAGGATTGTTCCGCCCAACAAGACCCGTATCATTGCCGAACGTCAGACGTTGATTTCAGGACGCGGCGATCCCTGGTTGATGATCACGGTACGGCTGCGCGTGAAATGCTCGAGCATGCTTTCCAACGACAATTCCTTGCCGAGACCGCTTTGGTTGAGACCGCCATAGGCCACGTTGGCGATTGGCGTGCCGTACTGATTGACTTGCACCAACCCGGCTTCGATCTCATCGACGAAGCGCATGGCGTGGTTGAGGTCGCGCGTCCAAAGCGTCGCCGCCAGGCCATACTCGGTGTCGTTGGCCTGCTCCAGAACCTTGGAGAAGTCGTCCCATTCGAAGACGACCGCCACGGGCCCGAAGATTTCCTCTTGCGCACACTCCGATTCGTGTGGAACGTGCTTGATGAGGGTGGGTGCGAAGAACAATCCCTTTTGAAGCTCGGGATCGTCAGGGCGCCCGCCGCCACAGAGAATTTCTGCGCCGGGCGTGGTCCGTGCCAGCTCGACGTAGCGGGTCACGCGGTCGAACTGTTCCTGAGAGATGATCGTGCCGACCTGGCTTTCCGGATTGAGAGGGTCGCCAATCTTCAAGCTCTTCGCAGCGGCGATGACCCGGTCGATAACCTCTTTCGCAATATCCTTGTGCAGGAAGAGGCGCGATCCGGCGGTGCAGGACTGGCCATTGCGTGAAAAGCGCATGCCCTGGATCACTCCGGGAATGGCAAGGTCCAGATCGGCGTCGGGCATCACGATATTCGGGCTCTTGCCGCCGAGCTCAAGCGTAACGGGACAGATCTTGTCCGCCGCATAGTGCATGATCTGGCGACCCACCGGACACGATCCGGTGAAGGTGATCTTGCGCACGAGCTTGTGCTCGGCGAGAGGTCTGCCGCATTCCTCTCCAAGTCCGGAGAGCGTGTTCATGACACCGGCGGGCAAAACTTTCTGCGCCAGCTCGGTGCATTTCAACACGGCGAGGGGAGCCTGCTCGGCTGTCTTCAGCACGACCGTGTTCCCTGCCACGATGGCGGGAGCAACCTTGCTCGCCCACAGCAGGATTGGAGCATTCCAGGGGATGATGGCGGCAACCACACCGAGGGGATCGCGCGTCGTGTAGTGCAGGGTGCCGTTGTTCCAGGGAACGGTGTTGCCTTTGAGCTCCGTCGCGAACCCGGCGAACATGCGCAG
>JAQCER010000165.1 GCA_027618625.1 Verrucomicrobiota bacterium | reverse complement strand
CGCTTGATGAGTTCGCTCATGCTGTGCTGGCCAGGAACGATGGCTGTGTAGCCCCCAAGATCAGCCAGCGCGGCATCGCGAACGTCCAGTCTCAGGCCACCGGATTCTTTGCTGCCGCCTTTCCGTTCGGAAGGATCAGGGCCATGGCAACGGAAGCATGCATTCGACAAAATCGGACGGATATCCCGGTTAAAATCAATGGGTTGCTCGCCCGCAGACACTGTCTGCTTCGCGAGGGCCAGAAGACTAAAGAGGGTGAATAGGTAGCGGCTCATCAGCACGGTGGCGGGACATTGGCAATGGTAGTATACGACATCCTGCCCGGAAGGGGATGGAGATCGAAGCTTTTTGTCGCTCAGGTAATACTTCGGAGGCGAGTGTGCATTGCTCGAGCAGGCGTTTCGTTGCCCACTGTGAACGGATCCTTGTATCTCAGCGGCAGATTTTGCACGCTTCTGAGATTTATCTATCTATCTATGCATGCCGACGAACTCCAGCAATACCTTCTGTCACGACCGCACACTACGGAAGAGCAGCCGTTTGGCCCAGAGGTGCTGGTATACAAGGTGAAGGGCAGGATGTTCGCGACGCTGGGTATCGATGATGTCGATGAACTGGGGCGCGCCAATTTAAAATGTGATCCTGATCGGGCGGTGGAATTGCGCGATGAATATCCAGCCATCCTGCCCGGGTACCACATGAACAAGAAACACTGGAACACGCTAGTGCTGGACGGATCGCTGCCAAGTGCACTGGTTAAGGAACTGGTGGATCACTCCTGGAAATTGGTCGTGGCAGGGCTGCCTAAAAAAGTTCGGGAATCGCTGTAGCCGTGACGACAATCTATTCTTCGATAACCCGCATCGGCGTTGGAGAAGCGAAGACTTGATCCGTTCCTTCCAACGGCTGACCGAGGACTTCCACAAAAACGAACTCCTTCCATTCATCTGACGTCCTCAGTTGGGGTGCGGATGCAAGGCGTTGATGGATCCGGTCGCGCGCGGTTGGGTCTTGTGGGACGATCACGTTCATCACCTGCGTGCCTGCAGCGACGGCTTCGCCGTAGACGCCGACGATGTTCGACCTGTTAGAATGGTGCAACTCTTGAGTCGCCCGATCTGGGGCTTCGGCGAGTTGGCGGGCACGCTGTTTGAGATCGAGAATCTGCGCTTCCAGGCTTTCAATTTTCTTTCTTTTGTAGCGCGGTCTCAGAGCGATCGGGCAGTTCGTTGAGCGTAACGAACTGCTGTTGCGAAAATACGGACTCAGGCTGGGCAGCATGGTGCTGGCGGATATGGTGCTGGCGGATATGGTCAAGGTTTTGGCGACGGTCGCTGGAGGTGTAGAGATGGAGCGCGGTGTCCATCGCTTTTAGCAACGATTCCGGTGCGTGCAGGCCCGGCAGGATGTCGAAAACTTTACCGTCCGGTCGGCAGAAGTAGACAGCGATCTCGCCATTCACGATGCCTTTGACGGAGCGTTCGCTGTCGAGGTGGTAGGTCACTGTCGAGACGGGAGCAATGCTCTCCCAGACAGGAATGAAATTTGCCTCGATCGCTTTCACAACGGCTGCGTCGGAGAACGTCACGGTCCTCGCTAGTACAGAACGGCGGAGTTCGTTTAAGAAATAGCAGGAGTCCGAGTTGATGTCTCAAATCCCCGGAACATCCAATTGGCTCGCGCGCGGGGCCACCGTGCGGTGCGAAGTAACTCCAATGGATGCCGATTTATCTGCGCCCACCAGAATCAGAATCATTGAAACTATTATGCGATAGCGAAGCGGGTAGAGATCTCAGACTGTCGCCGCCTTCTACCATTCCTCCGTACCGGACGGTGGTGACTCTAGAGTTCTCTGATCTTGCTGTGGGGGCCTTCGTTTCATTCGGCACAAACAGTTGGCAACGGCGTGAGCCAGATAGGCAAGGGACAGTCCGCTGGGCAGGGCTGTGATCGACGCGAGGGCCGCACCGCGCTGCAATTCCCCGCGAACATCCGGTCGTACCGGAACCATATTTGTCTCAGCGATCTCGATTACTGTAGCCGAGTTCTTCGGTAGTGCTGCTTCGTCTGGTTCGAGAACCGCCAGGTCCGAACGCATTGGCAACGATGCCACCTCGATTCGATAGTCCAGGTAGGACTGAGCAATCCCATTGGCCACATTCGCCGCTTCGTAGGGATCAAAGAAATAGAAATCAATCACGACGATCGATGTGCCTGGTTCACGATGGATTTCGAGCTGTCCGTTCATGAAATCAAAGACTTCGGATCGCACGAAATAGCCCCATCGATCCACCAATTCGGCCCTATCGATCCACCAATTCGGCCCTATCGATCACACTATACAGCACTCTCTTACCTCGGATCAGAGCAATTTCAGTCGCGATCATGCGCTCCGCATTCCTTTCGGGCGTCGAAAGAAGACTCTTCGCCCGTCCCAGAAACTCGCGCGGCAGGATGTAGGTGACGCCAGCCACCCAGAGGAAGACCAGAACAGAACCGCCAAGCAAACCGCGGATGAACCATTTCCGGCGCCTTCGCATCACATGCTTGAAAGTCCAGTCCGTCCGGGCTGCCTCCGTACGACGTTGATTAGCTGGATCGGACTGCATAGGCGGCGTGGTCGACATCGGCGCGTTGTAAGCGATACGTATTCGTCAGTCAATCCGGTTCCACCTGCGACACGACATGAGCCCCTGGGCGTCGGCTTAGTAGCACACGAAATCCGGGCTCCATTCAGTTATTCTCGCTGGGTATTGCAGTCGACTCCTGCTATTGTAACTTTTTCTCCCTCCTCCCACGTCTCATTCCAACCAATCATGAAACCACTCGCGATTGTCGCCGCCTTGCTGACTTCGTTGGCTTCGCCAACCACGGCTCAAGACCGCAATTGGGCGCTGCTGCCTTTGACAATGCCCGTCGTGCCGGAGGTAGAAGGCGCCGCAACCGAGATCGACGCATTCGTGCAGGCTGAACTTTCTGCAGCCGGAATCGCGTCGTCACCCATGGCTGAACGTGCGGCCTTGATCCGCCGATTGAGCTACGATCTCACTGGGCTCCCACCGACACACGAAGAAGTGCAGGCCTTCGTTTCAGACAAGGACGCGAATGCTTATGCGAAACTGGTGACGCGCCTGCTCGAATCAGAGCGCTACGGCGAACACTGGGCGCGGCACTGGCTCGATATCGCCAACTACGCCGACACTCATGGCAACGATCACGATTATGCCCGGCCCAACGCCTGGCCGTATCGCGACTATGTGATCCAATCGCTGAACGACGACAAACCCTACACGCGCTTTGTGCAGGAGCAGGTCGCTGGCGACGCCCTGTTTCCAGAGGATCCGCAAGCGACCGTTGCGCTGGGATTTCTCGCTGCGGGGCCCTGGGATCACACGCTCATGGTTACCGTGCGCGAAGACACGGTCGACCATCGCAGCGCGCAGAACCTCGATCGCGATCTCATGGTGGCCACGGTGATGGGAACTTTTCAAAGTCTCACCGTCCATTGCGCGCGCTGTCACGACCACAAATTCGACCCGATCACCCAGCGGGAATACTACTCGCTTCAGGCGGTGTTCGCTGGCGTGGATCGTGCAGATCGTCCCTTTGATGAGGATGCCCGCACCCAGACGGAACGCACGCGATTGCTTGGCGAGAAACGCGCGCTGCAACAGCTCGATGCAGCAATCCTGTCATCACCAGAAGTCGTCGAGAAGGTCGCTGTGTGGGAAGAAACACTAAGAAAACGCGAGGAATCATGGGTGCCGTTCGAAATTGCCACCGTCGTTTCGATAGGCGGAGCGACGCTCACACGGCAGGACGATGGCTCATGGTTTGCAAGTGGCACTCGCCCGAAAGCCGACACTTACATCGTCACCGCGCACCGACCAGCGGGAGCAATCGGCGCGATTCGGCTCGAGGTGTTACCCGACGAACGCCTCCCACAAAGTGGGCCGGGACGCTGGGACAATGGCAATTTCCATCTCTCCGAGTTCCGCGTCTTTGCTGCTCCGCCAGGCACCGCTGAAAGCGCAAAGCCGCTGGTGATTGCACGTGCGACGGCGGATCACAATGAAAGTGCCACGATCTCAGCGGCACAAGCGATCGATGGAGACGACAAGTCCCACTGGGGCGTGAATCCACGCTATGGCGAAGCTCACAAGGCAATCTTCGAACTCAAGGATCTCGCCGAATTCCCAGACCGCACGACCTTCACCCTGATGCTGGAGCATCAAGACGGTGTCGAAGGCCACGGCATCGGACGGTTTCGTCTCTCTGCCAGCGATTCCGTGTCCGCGTCTTCGCCAGTCTTCGCGCCTATTCCTGACAAAGTCACAACGATCCTGCAAGTGCCCGTCGGTCAGCGCACGCCTGCGCAGCAGCAGGCTCTGGCTCAAGCGGTGTTGCTGTTGGAAAACGAACAAGCTCTGGCCGCGCTCCCCGCGCCCAGGTTGGTGTATGCTGTGACGCGAGACTTCCCGCCGGACGGGCCTAACTTTAGTCCAGCACCCGAGCCACGACCGATCCACCTGCTTGAGCGAGGCGAACTCAGCAAGCCAGGTGAACTCGTCGGCCCCGGCACTCTAGCCTGCATTCCAGAACTGCCGGACGCACTCACCATCGCCGAGGCCGGCGACGAGTCCCAACGTCGCGCCGCACTTGCCCACTGGCTCACGGATCCAAGAAATGTCCTCACCTGGCGCAGTATTGTGAACCGCGTCTGGTCGTATCATTTTGGTCGCGGCCTGTGCGACACCCCGAATGACTTCGGTAAAATGGGCGGCATGCCGAGCCACCCAGAGCTGCTCGATTGGCTCGCCATCTGGTTCCGCGACGAAGCGCATGGATCGCTCAAAGCCCTGCACCGATTGATCGTGAGCAGCGAAACCTGGAAGCAATCGACACTCACGGCTCACGGAGCGATCATCGATAGCGATAACCGATTGCTCTGGCGACAAAATCGCACGCGGCTCACAGGCGAACAGGTGCGGGACACGATGCTGACACTGAGCAATCACCTCGATCTCACTATGGGCGGCCCGTCCGTCGTGCAATTCATCTCGCGAGGCGATGCTACTTTCATGCCTGGTGGAAACCCTGCCTTCCTCGACTACGAACACTTCGACCCCGACTCTCCAGCTGCCCGTCGCCGTGCCATCTACCGGTTTCTGTTCCGCACCGTTCCCGATCCGCTGATGGATACGCTCGATTGTCCTGACGGTGGCGCAATCACTTCTGTGCGCAACGTTTCCACCACCCCGCTGCAAACCTTCGCGATGCTGAATGACGCCTTCCTCATCCGCCAGTGCGAACATATTGCCATGCGCATTGCAACCGCTGCCGATTCTCCGGAGAAACAAATCGACGCCGCATTCCAACTCATCCTGCTGCGGGATGCGCGAGAACATGAACGCACAAAATTCGTCGACTACGCCAGGCATCACGGTCTCGCCAACGCCTGCCAACTGCTCGTCAACAGCAACGAATTCCTCCACCTCGACTAGGACATGCAACACACTGCCAGCAATCGTCGCGAATTTCTCGGCCACCTCGGTTCCGGCCTCGGTGGCATTGCACTGGCTTCGTTGGTGCAGCGTGAGAGTTCTGGCGCTATCCCGCCGCCGTTCGCACCAAAGGCGAGGCGCGTTATCCAACTATTCATGAATGGCGGCGCGAGCCAGTGTGATCTCTTCGATTACAAGCCGCAACTTATCGCGCAGCATGGGCAAAAATTTGACCCAGGAGCCGGAGTGCGCGTCGAGGCGAGCATCAGCACGCCGGGTGCCTTGATGAAGAGCCCATTCGAATGGGCGCAGCATGGACAATGCGGTCGCTGGGTCAGCAGCGCGCTGCCGCATCTCGCCAAGCACGTCGACGACATGGCCTTCCTGATGGCGATGCAGTCGGTGTCGAACGTTCACGGCCCAGCGTCCTATTTGCAGACCAGCGGATTCCTGCCACCGGGCTTTCCAAGTGCAGGTGCCTGGATCTCGTATGCACTCGGCAGCCTCTCTGACAATGTCCCAGCGTTCGTGGCGTTGCCGGATGCAAAAGGCATGCCTTACAATGGACGCAGCGCCTTTACCTCGGGATTTTTACCAGCGAATCACCAGGGCACGGTGATCAACGCCTCCGCTCCACAGCCGATCACCCATCTTCGACCGCCCGCAAGCGCTACCCACATCACACCAGTGAGCCGCACCGACGGACTCAAGCTGTTGAGCGAAATGAACACCGCCCACGCTGGGCAACGTCCAGGCGATTCGCGGCTGCAGGCACGCATCGAAAGTTACGAACTTGCCGCACGCTTCCAACTCGCGGCTCCCGAGTTACTCGATCTCACTGGCGAAACGACGGCGACGAAGAACCTGTATGGAATCGACGAGCCCCAGACCGCTGATTTTGGCAAACGCTGCCTGATGGCGCGACGCATGATCGAGCGCGGCGTCCGCTTTGTGCAAGTATGGAGCGGCCAAGGTGGCGGCTCTGACAATTGGGACAACCACGGCCACATTGCCAATGAACTCAGCACCGCTGCCATTCGAATGGATCAGCCCGCAGCAGCCCTGCTCACCGATTTGAAAGCCCGCGGCCTGCTCGACGACACACTGCTGGTATGGACGACCGAGTTCGGACGCATGCCCTTCAGCCAGGGCGGCACCGGTCGCGACCACAACGGCGGCACCTTCGTCTCATGGTTCGCTGGCGCTGGCGTCAAGCCCGGCAGCGCCTACGGCCAGAGCGACGAGTGGTCGTGGAAAGCCGCCGAGGACATCACCACCAGCTATGACTTCCACGCCACCATCCTCCATCTCCTCGGCATCGATCACGAAAAACTCACCGTCCGCCACGGCGGCATCGACAGACGGCTGACCGATGTGTCCGGCAATGTTGTGAAAAGCATTCTGGCGTGAGTGATGATGAGTGCGGCGCCACAGCGATCAGCGGGCTCGAGACATTGCCGTCTATTCTATTGGCCTCACCCTGAATTTTGGGATTCAGAGCCCATCTCCAACGTACTGGTAGACGCGGATGTAGTCGACTTCGAAGAAAGCTGGAAACGGTGTCGTTTCATCGGGTGATCCTGGCCAGGGGCCGCC
>JAQCER010000164.1 GCA_027618625.1 Verrucomicrobiota bacterium | reverse complement strand
AGTCGGGGGAACTGATGATGAATTCGGCGGAGGTGATTTTCATGCGGAAGCGGAGGCGGAGCCGGGCCGGGCCGGGCTGGAGTGCAGGGTGGGTGGGCGGTTTACCCGTAGCGCATTAATGATGGTTCGGCTCTGGGAAAATCGTTTTTGCGGTGGATGCGTGTGCGGACACGCTGTCTGAAGCTTGACGAAACCGCTGATCAGGAGTCAACTGTCGTGGAGTATGAGCTGGATTATCCGACGCTTTTTAGAATCCTTTGCGCTGCCGGAAATGGTAGCGCGCGTCCGGTTGGAAGTCCGTGTTCCGATCCTTTGTTCTGTTTTTGGGTGTCTCGTTTTGGGTGGAGTGGGGTGTTCCAAAGACGAGTCTGCGGGAAAAGCGGGTGATAGTGCGGCCGTGCGGGTACAGCCTTTGCCTGCGGCAGATCCAGTCGAGTCGATTGTCGATGGTGGCGAGACGAAGGAGACTGCGCGCCTGTGGAGTGATCCGGTGAAGGCGCAACTGGCGGGCATCGCTGAGGCGATGATGGCTGTGGACGGGGAGGTGCCTGCTTCCATTGCCGGGCGGATCGAAATGACGAATGTGAATATGTTGCAGTCCAAGGAGGTCTATGACGAGGGTGGGATCAAGGTGGATGAGATCGCTACGCCGGGCGATTCCGATGCCTTGGTGGAAGTGGGAGCGGCTGACTTTTTGCAGAAGATGCGTGCGCTCCTCCATCTGACCTCAGAGGATGGTGACGAGACCCACTTCAAGCTCTATGGTATTGACCGGGAGGGCGAGCATTTGAAGACGCGACAGCGTCTGATGTCCGTGGGGACCAGAGAAGGCAAGCAGGTGCGCTCCTACGCAGTGGTGGACGCAAAGTGGGGGACGCCTGCCGATGACGATGTCTCTGCGGGGCCGCGCCTCATCAGCTTTTCGATGTCGAAGCTGGTGCAGAGTGAGCTGGAAGAACCGGATACCATGTTTGACGACATCGCGGCCACTGTCCTTGGGAACAATGCTGCCTGGCGTGAGCAGCTCCAGCCCGGTATGAATAGCTGGGGACGGCACATCGAGCGCTCATTGAATCCGGATTTCCTGGGTTACCACGGCGTGGCCATTGGTGATGTCGATGGTGATGGCCTGGAGGATCTTTACCTCTGTCAGCCGGGAGGGCTGCCGAACCTTTTGTTCCGGCAGAAGCCGGATGGAACGCTGGAAGACATTTCCGATGCGTCCCGCGTTGACTGGCTTGACAACTCGACGGGGGCGCTGCTGGTGGATCTGGACAACGATGGCGATGCTGATCTTGCGGTGGCCACCCGTGGTGCTTTTCTGGTGATGGAGAACGACGGCAAGGGTAAGTTTTCGCTGCGAGAACGCCTTACCAACGTGGGCACAGGTTATTCGCCGACAGCTGCGGACTACGATCTGGATGGCGATTTGGATCTGTTAGTGTTGCGCTATGCGGGGGAAGGCGGGAAGACCGGCGATTTTCCTACGCCCCATCCGTTTCACAATGCTCGGAATGGTGGCGCCAACGTGCTGCTGCAGAATCAGGGCGATTTTGGTTTTGACGATGTCACCGACGACTGCGGTCTGGGTGTGGAGAACTACCGCTATTCGTTTGCGGCGTCGTGGGAGGATTTTGATAACGACGGTGACCTCGATCTTTACATCGCCAACGACTTCGGGCCGAACCAGCTGTTTCGCAACGAACGAACCCACTTCGTCGATGAGTCCGTCGACAGTGGCACGCAGGACTGGGGCTTCGGCATGTCGGCCACGTGGGGTGACTACGATCGTGATGGATCGATGGACCTGTATGTGTCGAGCATGTTCTCCGGCGCGGGGAATCAAGTCATCCCGCAATCTGACTTCAATCCGTCGATGCCGGAAGAGACGCGGCAGAAGTATCTCAAGATGGTGCGCGGCAATACGTTGATGCGAAATCTGGGCGACGGGCGCTTTGCCGACGTTACGAGTCCGGCAGACGAAGGCTTTGCTGGCTGGGCTTGGGGATCGCGTTTCGCCGATCTCAACAATGATGGCTGGGAGGATCTGTATGTGGCCAATGGCTACATTTCCCAGCCGGATAAGGATGATTTGTGAATGTTCTTCTGGAGGCGGGTCGCGCCTCAGATTCCAGAGGAAGGGTTGAGGCCAACCGCCACTCCTGGCTACACGCGCAATTTTCGGGAACTCAATGAAAAGGTGTCACAGGGCAAATCGTTCAGCGGCTACGAGCGCAACCCGCTGTTCCTGAATCTCGGCGGCAAATGCTTCGCCGAAGTGGCTGGTTTGCTCGGTGTCGACTATGACGATGATGCGCGTGCGGTCGCCGTAGTGGACTGGGATCGCGACGGCGATCTGGACCTGTGGGTCACCAATCGCTCGGCACCTCGGGTGCGGTTGTTGAGGAACAACCAACCGTCGACCCATTCGTCCATTGCGATTCGATTGATTGGCAACGGCAAGTCGACCAATCGCGATGCGATCGGTGCGCGGCTGACCTTGTCCTCCGCATCGGACCCTGACCTCAGGCAGATCCGCACGGTGCATGCAGGCGAGGGATTCCTGGCGCAGTCCAGTGCCTGGTCGCACTTTGGTCTGGGGCAGGGGACAGACGGCCTCGAACTCAGTGTCGCGTGGCCGGGCGGTGCCAAGGAAACCTTCTCCGGGCTCAAAGCAGGTGCGCGCTACGTCATCACACAGGGTGAAGGCCGACTGGACGCGCCGACGTTGGCCGCCGCCACGCCGCAGCCGAAGCTGGCAGCGGCTCCGGCCGACGAACCGATACCCGAGCCAGCGCTGAATGGCTTCTGGGTCGCCAATCAGGTGCCATTTCCGGAGCTGACCTGCACCGACCCCAAGGGCGTTGCGCGATCGACAACGGATTTCATCGGCAAGCCGCTGCTCGTCAGCTTTTGGGCCACATGGTGCCTGCCGTGCATCGAGGAACTAAGCGTTCTCGGCAAGCATGCTGACGAAATTCGCGCTCAAGGTGCGACCGTCCTTGCGCTCAATGTCGATGGATTGGCTGTGGACGGAAACGCAGAATCAAAAGCAACGCCCGAAGAGATTCTGGCGCGCGCGGGTTACACCCTGCCTTATGGTTTCGCGCGTCAGGAAAACCTGGCGAAGATTGAGATCCTGATTGATTACCTATCCTCGCGCCGCCCGCCGCTGTCCATTCCATCGAGCTTTTTGATCGATGCAAAAGGAAACGTCGCAGCCATTTACCAGGCGGCCCTCAGTTGGGAGCAGTTGTCTGGAGACCTGGCGTTGTTGAATGCGACACCGGCAGAGCAGCTCAAGCGCGCTACGCCTCGTTCCGGCAGGTGGTTCACGGATCCACATCAGGTTGATCGAGACGTCTATCTCGGCGACTACGCCACCCTCTTTGCGACCAATGGTTTTCCGGAAGAATCGCAACGCCTCTACGATATCGCCAAGCCGAAGAAAGGCGACCGAAACGCGCAGGAATACTACAATCAGGCCAAATCTGCGGCGCAGCAGGGGAAGGCGAAGGAAGCCATGGACTATTATCGCGAGGCACTTCGTCTCGATCCGGAATACGGCCAGGCGCTCACCGGACTGGGCGCGCTGTTCCTGATGCAGAAAAACTTCGATGAAGCGCAACCCTTGTTCGAGAAGGCACTGAGCATCGACCCAAACCATGCCACTGCCCTCGTGAACCTGGCGATGATCGATCAGGCCCGCGGCGACAAGGAGAGCGCGCTGAAGCGGTTGCAGCAGGTGATCGCGCGCAATCCTGAATACGCCGAGGCACACTTGAATCTGGGTTCCCTTCTGGCGTCCATGAAGCGGTTTGACGAAGCGATCGAGCATCTGTCGAAAGCAGTCGAACTCAGTCCAAAGCGCGAGCATTCCCATCTCAACCTTGCTGCCGCCTACCTTGAGGCCGGACAATGGGACAATGCCGAGAAGAGTTATCGGCAGGTGCTCCAGCTGAATCCGAAGATTGCCTACGCGCACAGGGGGTTGGGATCCGTGCTGGCCCATCAGGGGAAACACGCGGACGCTGTGGCGTCGCTTCGCAATGCGATCGCGTTGGGCATTAGCAATGCCAGAATCTTCACCCAGCTGGGACAGTCGTGCCTGGCTGCTGGCGATAAAGCCGCAGCTGCCCAGGCGTTCCAGAACGCCCTGAAGCTCGAGCCGGGCAACGAGGAAGCCCAGCGGGGGTTGAGCGAGAACGGCTTACCGGCAGAATAATATTTATTCTGTTTGCATTGACCTTTTTCGCAAATTTCGTCAAGTCTGTGCTATTTTCCGACAGGAAGTGCTTTTGCTCCCTGTTTAACTGCTTCTGCATCTAATCTCCGGCGGAGGTGACTGAAAATTTATAGATTATTGCTATGACCAACAAACACACATTTCTGCTGACACTGGCCACATTCTTAGGCTTCCTCGCTGTAGCTCACGCTAACAACATCGAAGAAGGCAAAGAATTCTACACGGCCATAAAAACCAAAACCAAAATCGTTCTTGATGGCGATCTCTCCGAATGGACTGGAGCCAACGTGATCGCAGATCCGAGGTTCTGGGAACCGAAAGCCAGTCCGAGGGAGAATCAGCAACTCGTGAATTTTGAGCTATGGCAGGGGGGCAACTGGACCGGGCCCGACGATCACACCTCGGCGGTGCGGGTCATTTATGACGATGAAAACGTCTATTTTGGATTTGTTGTCACCGACGAATACCACGAAAATGCCGCAAACAGTGCGTGGAACGGTGATTCTGTTCAGCTCATGGTCGCCAATGATGCCCGCGACGCCCAAATTGCTCTCTACAACTATGCGCTCGGCGGTGTCGAAGACGCCCTAGGTGACATCATCGTAATGCACGAGGCCGGACCCGGTGGCACCGAAGCCGTGGTCAGCCGCGATTCAGCGCGCGACGTATGAGATTAAACTACCAAAAGCAGCGCTTGAACTCGATGAACTGAAAACTGGAGTGCAATTTGGCCTTGGCATGGCCATTAATGACGGCGACGAGACAACGCCAGGTCAAAAGGGCTGGGGTGGCTTGGGGGCTCACTCCATTGTTCACGGTAAATCTCCAGACCAAACAGCTCTAGTCACGCTCTTTGAACCTCCCGTCTTTCCAGAGGGTAATAACATCGAGGGAGGAAAAGAACACTATACCGCCATTGAAGCCGCTAAACCGATTGTCCTCGACGGCAAACTCGACGAGTGGAGCGGTGCTCAGGTGATCGCAGATCCGAGGTTCTGGCAACCGAAAGCCAGTCCGAGGGAGAATCAGGAACTTGTGAATTTTGAGCTATGGCAGGGGGGCAACTGGACCGGGCCCGACGATCACACCTCTGCAGTGCGGGTCGTCTATGACGATGAAAACGTCTATTTCGGATTTGTCGTCACCGACGAATACCACGAGAACGCGGCAAACAGCGCATGGAATGGCGATTCGGTTCAGCTCATGATCGCCAATGATACCCGCGACGCCCAGATTGCACTCTACAACTATGCGCTTGGCGGTGTCGAAGACGCCCTAGGTGACATCATCGTAATGCACGAGGCCGGACCCGGTGGAACTGAAGCCGTTGTCCTTCGCGATACCGCTACCAAACGCACTACTTATGAGATCAAACTCCCGAAATCCGCACTTGAGCTTGATGAACTGATTGGCGGCACGCAATTCGGACTAGGCATGGCGATCAACGATGGCGACAAGACCACTCCAGGTCAAAAGGGCTGGGGAGGCTTGGGGGCGCACTCGATTGTCCATGGGAAAAGCCCTGAAGAAACCGCGCTTGTCACCTTGGCGACAGCGAATAACATCGAATCGGGCAAGGAGTTTTATTTTGCGAGCCCGATTACGGCGCCCGTTGTCTTGGACGGCGAACTCAATGACTGGGTGGGCATCGGAATTCTATCCGACCCGAGGTTCTGGCACGAAAAAAATGAGCCAAGAGAGAGTCAGGAGCTCATTAATTTTGAACTCTGGCAAGGGGGCAACTGGACGGGGCCCGACGATCAAACCTCGGCGGTGCAGATCGCTTTTGATCTGGACAACGTCTATTTTGCTTTCGTCGTCACGGATGAGTACCATGAGAACGCTGCAAACAGCGCGTGGAACGGCGATTCGGTTCAGCTGATGATCGCCAATAGCAAGCAGGACACGCAGGTTGCTCTCTACAACTATGCCCTTGGCGGCGTCGAAGGCGCGCTGGGAGACATCATTATCATGCACGAAGCGGGGCCAGGTGGCACCGAAGCAATTGTTAAGCGCGATTCCGAAACAACGCGCACAACTTACGAAATCAAGTTGCCCAAGGCGGCCTTGGGTCTCCAAGAACTGGAACTCGGAACGCAGTTTGGACTCGGCATGGCGATCAATGACGGCGATCAGGCGACGCCAGGTCAAAAAGGATGGGGCGGCCTCGGTGCACACTCCATCGTGCATGGGAAATCTCCTGGGCAAACCGCCCTGATAACCTTGGGCATCGGAGGAGGCAGCGGTTGTTTCCTTTCGGCGATTAACTCACCGACGATTGCCGCGCTGGACAAATTTAGGTTTCGCGCCAACGACTTCGAAGGCTGCGTATTCGATCCGGCGCGCACCACACTTTCCATCGATGGGCAACCAGTTGCATTGGAGGCCAGTGCCAGGAACCAAGGCGCAGTCGACTTCACCCACACGTTCGTCACACCGTTTGCAACGGGATCCGAGCACTCCTTCGCAATCGAATTGCGGGATAGCAATGGAAATGTCGTTGCAGCAGAATCGGGTGAGTTCATTTCCCCGAGATTCGAGACCCTGACTCCTAATATGAGAATTGCCTCGGCGGGGGGGCCAGGCTTCGTCTGGAGAGTCTTTCTCAGTGAGCTTGCCCACGCCGCACCGCAGCTCGACGAAACGGAATTGGCATTGGCTGGCGAACTGGGTGGCGACAACTTTGCGAACCCGGAACTTTTTGGTCCGGCCACGGGCGAAGGTATCAAAGTTGGTGAGAATCTCGAGTTTGAAATCCCGACCGTAATCAACCTGAGTTTGTTTGAAGGAGATGCGAATGGCAATTTCGAGCCTGACGACCAGATGCCTGGTGTCCCGGGAGTAAACGATATTAGCGAT